>SLDB01000208.1 GCA_007125475.1 Nitriliruptoraceae bacterium
CCCCGTCGGCCTGCACGGTGGCACCGGTCCGCACGAGCACGACGGATCGGTGGCTCGCGCGTGGCCGGCTCACCGGGGCCAGCGAAGAGGTTGGTCGCGATCACGGAGAAACTGTAGTGTGATCCGGAGAGCCTGAAGGTGCGGGCTCGCCGCCGCGCCGTCCCGCGTCGCGGAGCCGCTGCGAGGACACGGCACTCGGCCCCAAGGCGTCGGCGGGCGCCGCACATCGGACGAGCGTCGCCCTTCGCGTCGCTGCACATCGATCATCGGAGGAAGTGTGAAGGCCGTTACGTTCACTGGTGCGGGTGGGAACGACGTCGTCGCCGTCGAGGAGCGACCGACCCCCGAACCGGTCGGTGAGGAGGTGCTCGTCCGTATCCGCTACGCCGGCATCAACCCAGCCGACGTCATGCAGCGCGAGGGCAACTACCCCCCTCCCCCCGGGGCTCCGCAGGACATCCCCGGTCTGGAGATCAGCGGCGAGGTCATCGCCTGCGGTGCACGGGTCCAACGGTGGAGCCCCGGCGACCGCGTCTTCGGGCTGCTGGCCGGCGGCGGCCTGGCGGATCACGCCCTCGTGCACCAGAGTTCCGTGACACGGGTTCCGGACGACCTCGACGACCGCGAAGCCGCAGCGGTACCCCAGGCCTTCATCACGGCACACGACGCGATCCGCTCGCAAGCCGGTCTGACGATGGGTGAGACCCTGCTGGTCCAGGGGGCGACCGGCGGTGTCGGTACCGCGGCGATACAGATCGGGTTGGCCACGGGGGCACGTGTCCTGGGCGTGACCCGCAGCGACGAAGGGCGGCAACTGGTCACCGAGCTCGGTGCCGAAGCCATCAACGACGACAACGTCGCAGACGAGGTCGGCGAGGCGACACAGGGCAAGGGCGCCGACGTGATCCTCGAACTGGTCGGGGCGCCACACTTCCCGGCCAACCTCGACGCCCTGGCCGTCCAGGGCCGCATCATCGTCGTCGGGGTCGGCGGCGGAGCAGCCACCGAGGTGGCGCTGATGGGCCTGATGATCAAGCGGGCCACCCTACGTGGCACCGTGCTGCGCGGCCGTTCGATCGAGGAGAAGGCGCTCGTGGTGCGCGGGTTCGAGCGCGAGGTCCTGCCCCACCTCGCGAGCGGTGCGATGCGTCCGCTCATCGACCGCAGCTTCGCGTTGGACGACATCAAGGATGCCTTCGACTACATCGCCGCGCCGGGCAAACGCGGGAAGGTGCTGCTCGACCTCGGCGACGCGTGAGCCGTCCGACGACGATCCAGGAGACACGCCGTGCCACACATCACGATGGAGTTCAAGAAGGGTCGCAGCGCCGAGCAGAAGGCGGAGTTCGCACGCCAGGTGACCGACGCCTGCGTCGATATCCTCGGTACGCAACGCGAGAACGTCGTCATCCGGTTCGTCGAGATCGACGACGCCACCGAGGTGGCCAAGGGTGGCGAGTTCACGCCGAGGTAGTCCCCAGGTAGCGGCGACACCGCCCCCTGCTGACGACGCACCCCGATCCCCCGTCCCTGCCGTCGACCGGCCCGAGCCGGTGGACGGCAGGCATGGTCGTCGGACGGACCATCCCGGTACTCGCCGGGTGTGCCGAGCGGACGAGCGTCCCGCTGCTGATCCCGGTCACCCAGGCTGGCCCCGCCGTCCGCCTCGATGAGCTCTTCCGGAGCCATCGATGGGTCCAAGGACCCGTCGTCGCCCAGCGCAGCCGGTTCGTTCGTCCATCTCCACGAGGATGCCATCATCTCAGGCAGACCGATCCGGCACATCTCCGGTGCGCGGGCCATCGGCATAGGTGCCATGTCCACTATCGTGGCGACGATCCCGATGTTCCTGACCGGGGCGCTGGCGGTCGAGATCACCCAGGACCGGGATTTCGGACCCGCCGCCCTCGGGATCGCGGTCGGGGCTTTCTTCGCCACGGTCGGGGCGGTCTCCATCCACCTCGGTCGCGTCGTCGACCGGATCGGCGCGATCCTGTCGCTGCGGTTCGGTGTCGCCGGATGTGCACTGGCCACGCTCGGGCTGGCGACGACCACCACCGGCTGGTACTCGCTGGTCATGTGGCTGGTCCTCGCCGGTTCGACGAGTGCCCTGATCCAGCCGGCAACGAACCGGCTCCTGATCAACCGCGTCCAGCCGGCCCGCATGGGCATCGCGTTCGGTATCAAGCAGGCCGCCCCACCGGCAGCCTCCCTGCTCGCCGGACTGAGCGTGCCCCTCGTCGCCATCGCCCTGTCGTGGCGGTGGGCCTACGCGATGGCCGGCACCTTCGGGATCGTCGTGCTGCTGTCGATCGGGCGACGGCCATCGAGCCGCCAGCACGGAGCCACCGACGAGGCGACGTCCTCCTCGCTAGGCAACCGCGGCACCCTGCTGGCGATGGCCTCGGGGTTCGGTCTGAGCATCGCCGCGCAGAGTTCCTTGCTCACCTTCTACGTCGACGCCGCCGTCAGTGCGGGTGACTCCCAACAACGGGCGGGGGTCATGCTGGCGACGGCCAGTGCTGCCGCCGTCCTCACCCGACTCCTGGCAGGCGGCTCCGTCGACCGGTTCCGACTGGATCCCTTCCGCGTCAGCTCGGCCCTGCTCGCGCTGGGTACCTCAGGATTGCTGTTGATGGCCACCTCCATCCCGTCGGTGATGCGAGCCGGTGTCGTGATCTCGTTGATCGGGGCCTGGGGGTTCCCTGGGGTCTTCTGGCTCGCCCTGGTACGTGCGCATCCGACCCAGCCGGGACGGATCACCGGCATCATGGCTCCTGCAGCCCTCGGGGGCGTCGTCGGGCCACCGCTGTTCGGCACCATCGTGGAGGCGGCCGGCTACGGCACGGCTTGGGGGTTCGCGGCACTGTGGGCAGCGCTGGCGTCCGCGGCGATGCGCTTCGGAGGACGCAGGGGCCAGGCGGTGTCGGCGTCGACCGACTGACGGGGCGAGCACGTCGGGCCGCGACTGGCCCCGGGGCCCCACCTCGGCCTACGCTGCGAAGCCCCACCATCGACGCAGGGAGGCAGCAGTGTCGGACCGCCTGAAGGGTGAACACGTCCTCGTCACCGGCGGCGCCCAGGGCATCGGCGAGGGCATCGTGGAGGTCGCACTGCGCGAGGGCGCGGTCGTGTCCTTCCTCGACGTCCGGGAGGACCAGGGCCGCGACAAGGAACGGGCGGCCCGCGAGGACGGACAACCGCTCGCCTTCGCACCCGGGGACATCAGGGACGCGGCGTCGGTGCAGCAAGCGATAGACACCTTGGTGGAGCGGCAGGGACGGCCGGTGACGGGGTTGGTCAACAACGCCGGCCGCAACTCCTACCTGGACCCGGTGACCATGACCGAGGAGGAGTGGGACGACTTCTTCGCGGTGGACCTCAAGGGAGCGTGGCTCTGCGCCCGAGCCGTCCTGCCAGGCATGCTCGAGGCGAAGCACGGCTCGATCGTCAACATCGCATCGATCCACGC
>SLDB01000327.1 GCA_007125475.1 Nitriliruptoraceae bacterium
ACCGCACGCCGCACACCCCGGCCGCGACACTCAACTCGCCCGGCGCGTCCGCGTCGACGACCCCGGTGGACGACGAGCCGCGGCACGGTTCGGACCGGTGGCCGTCGGTGCCGCAGCGCCCCGATCTCCCCGCGTTCGAGCGCGACGTCCTGCGCCGCTGGGCCGACGAGGACGTGTTCCGCGCCAGCGTCGAGCGCCGCGCCGGCGGGCCGGTGTGGACGTTCTACGAAGGACCGCCCACCGCGAACGGCCGCCCCGGCACCCACCACGTCGAAGCACGGGTGTTCAAGGACGTCTTCCCGCGGTACCGGACGATGAAGGGGTACTCGGTCCGGCGGAAGGCCGGGTGGGACTGTCACGGTCTCCCGGTCGAGCTCGAGGTCGAGCGCGAACTTGGATTGAACTCCAAGGCCGAGATCGAGGCATACGGGATCGAGGCGTTCAACGCGCGTTGCCGGGAGTCGGTGCAGCGCTACGTCGGGGCGTTCGAGGACCTCACCGACCGCATCGGGTTCTGGATCGACACCGACGACGCCTACTGGACGATGGAGCCGACCTACGTTGACTCACTGTGGTGGGCGTTGAAGACCCTGTGGGACCGCGACCTGATCTTCGAGGAGCACCGGGTCGCCCCGTACTGCGGCCGGTGCGGGACCGGGCTCTCCGACGCCGAGGTCTCCCTGGGCTACGAGGACGTCGAGGACCCCAGCATCTACGTCCGCTTCCCGGTCCTCGACGGGCCGCTGGCCGCCTACGACGCCTCCCTGGTGGTGTGGACCACGACTCCGTGGACGGTGCCGTCGAACACCGCCTGCGCCGTCGGCGCCGAGCTGCGCTACGCGCTTGCTCGCACCGACGCGTTCGGGGTCGCCGGCGAGCACCTCGTCGTCGCCGTCGACCTCCTCGACGACGTCCTGGGGGAAGGCGCCTACACCGTCGTCGAGGAGTTCGACGGCACGGATCTGACCGGGGTGCACTACCGCGCGCCGTACGACCTCGTCGCGGTCGACGGCGACCACCGCTACGTCACCACGGCCGAGTTCGTCACCACCACCGACGGCACCGGGATCGTGCACACCGCACCGGCGTTCGGCGCCGACGACATGGCCGTCGGCCGGCGCGAAGGCCTGCCGATCGTGAACCCGGTCGACGGCGAGGGCCGGTTCACCGTCGGGCCGTGGACCGGGGTGTTCGTCAAGGACGCCGACCCGTCGATCATCGACGACCTCCGCGAACGGGGGCTGCTGCTGGCGTCGGCGACGTACCGGCACGCCTACCCGCACTGCTGGCGGTGCAAGCGCCCACTGATCTACTGGGCCAAGCCCTCGTGGTACATCCGCACCACCCAGGTCCGTGACCGGCTGCTGGCCAACAACGCGGGGATCGACTGGCACCCGGCGCACATCCGCGACGGACGGTTCGGGAACTGGCTGGAGAACAACGTCGACTGGGCGCTCTCCCGCGACCGCTACTGGGGCACCCCTCTGCCGTTCTGGCGGTGCACCGACTGCGGTCACGTCACCGTGGTCGGCTCCCGCGCCGAGCTCTCCGAGCTCACCGACGAGGACCACACCGAACTCGACCCGCACCGGCCCTACGTCGACGCGGTCACCGTCGCCTGCGGTGCCTGCGGGGCGGTGGCAGAACGGGTCCCCGACGTCGCCGACGCGTGGTTCGACTCGGGAGGGATGCCCTACGCCCAGTGGGGGTACCCCCACACCGGCACCGAGGAGTTCGCCCGGCACTACCCGGCCGACTACATCTGTGAGGCGATCGACCAGACCCGCGGCTGGTTCTACACGCTGTTGGCCGAGTCGACGCTGCTGTTCGACGACGCCTCCTACCGCACCTGCCTGTGCCTGGGGCACATCGTCGACGCCGACGGCCGGAAGATGTCGAAGTCGCTCGGCAACATCCTCGACCCGTGGGACCTGGTGGAGACCCACGGCGCCGACGCCCTGCGGTGGCTGATGTTCGCCGACGGCAACCCGTGGGTGAGCCGCCGGGTGAGTCACGAGCTCGTCGCCGACGTGGTGCGTCGCTTCCTGCTCACGCTGTGGAACACCCACGTGTTCTTCACCACCTACGCCCGGATCGACGGGTTCGACCCGACGCTGGCGGCGCCGGCCGTCGCCGAACGCCCGGCCGGCGACCGGTGGGTCCTCGCCGAGCTCGCCGCGCTGGTCACGACCGTCGACACCTCCCTGGAGGGCTACGACGTCACCACCGCGACACGTGCGCTGGAGCGCTTCGTCGACGACCTGTCGAACTGGTACGTCCGACGCAGCCGGCGACGGTTCTGGCGCGCGGTCGACGACGACCCGATCGACAAGGCCTCCGCCTACCACACGCTGCACACCTGCCTGACGACGCTCTCCCAGCTGCTGGCCCCGTTCGCCCCGTTCCTCGCCGAGCGGCTGTGGCAGGACCTCGTGGTCACCCCCGGCGCACACGCCGGAGCCCCCACCTCGGTGCACCTCACCGACTTCCCATCCCCCGACCCGGACGCCGTGGACGAGCCCCTGCGCGAGGCGATGGCGACGGCGCGACGCGTCGTCGAGCTCGGCCGGCAGGCACGCAACGACAGCGGGGTGAGGATCCGCCAGCCCCTGGCGCGGGCACTGGTCAGCGTGCCGGCGGACGAACGAGTCGGGCTGCTCGAGCTCCTCGACGACGTCGCCGAGGAGCTCAACGTCCACCGCGTCGAGCTCGCCGACGGCACCGGGGACCTCGTCGAGCGCCGACTCCGCCCACAGTTCCGCGCGTTGGGTCCGGCGTTCCAGGCCCGGGCACCGCGGGTGGCCGAGGCGATCACCGCGCTGGGGGCCGACGCCGCCGACGACGTCGCCGCGGCGCTGGGCACGGGTGCCGCCGAACTCGAGGTCGACGGTGAGTCCGTCACCCTCACCCCGGAGATGGTCGAGGTCGTCGAGGAGCCCCGTACCGGGTGGGCGGTGGCCAAGGAGGGCGGGACCTCGTTCGCCCTGGACACCGAGCTCACCGACGAGCTGCTCACCGAGGGCGCGACCCGCGAGCTGGCACGGGCGGTGAACGACCTGCGCAAGGCCGAAGGCCTCGCGCTCACCGACCGCATCGAGCTCGACGTCGTGGTCCGCCCGGCCTCGTTGGACGCACGCCTCGCCGAGTCCGGCCAGTACGAGGTGTTGTCCCGGGACGTCCTCGCCCGGCAGGTGCACCGAAACGCCGAGTTCGCCGACGGCGTCACCGTCGACCTCGGCGAGCTCGGCGACGCGGTGATCGCGGTGCGACGGTGAGGCGACCGGCCGCGGCCGTGACGGCCGCCACCCTCGCGGCGGGGCTGATCGGCGTCGTACGTCAGCGTCGCGCGGCCACCGCGGTGCGCCGCGGTGCGCTCGCCCCGGCGTCGGCTGCCTCGGAGATCACCCCCCGCCGCACCGACGCCTTCGCCGAGGCGGTCGCCGCCTGGGTGCCGCCACGACC
>SLDB01000212.1 GCA_007125475.1 Nitriliruptoraceae bacterium
CCGACGCGCTCCGACGGGGTGAACCGGAGCCGGGGTGGGGCCGTCGGCAACGCATCGGGTTGTCGATGGACCTGCGTCGGGCACGTCGTGCCGCCGTCGCCGAGCTGTTGTCCAGCGACCCCACGCTCACGGCCGACGAGGCCGTCGATGCCTGGCTGGCGCCGCGCGAGGGGCACGTCTCCGAGACCCGGGCGGTCGTCGCCGACGCCGTCGTCGCGGGGTACGGCAACACCGACGCCCTCGGGGTCGCGGCCCGTCGGGTGCGCGAGACGGTCGAGTACGCCGGGTGACACCGCGGTGGGTCGGGTCAGCCCACGGCAAGAGGGTTGAACGGCGCACCGACGTCCCGGCTCGTCGCCAGTTCGAGGACCGCGATCTCGATCACGACGTCGTCCGGGAGCTCGCCACCCTTGAGCGCGAGGTCGAGCGTGGCGAGGCGGTCGTGCGCCCAGGCGAGCTCCCCCGGCCGGAACCGTGCGGCGTCGGCCTGCGCACGGCGGTGCTGGCCGCTCGAGCGGATCCCCGCCTCGGCGGCCGAGGCTCCGGAACGCACCAGCAGCAGCTGCCGCAGACGCCACGACAACGCCCCGACGATCGCCAATGGCGCTTCACCGGCGTCGAGGGCCCCCCGCAGCGCCGTGAGCGCCCCGAGCGGGTCACGTTGCGCGACGGCGTCGGCGACCGCGAAGCCGGAGGCACGACCATGCCCGGATACCACGTCGTGGACGTGCTCGGCAGCCAGTGTCGGGATTTCGTCGTGCGCGGCACACACCGCCGCCACCTGTGAGGCGATGGCCGCCGGCGAGGTCCCCGCGTGCTCCCGGACGGCCTGGATCGCCGTGGCGTCGGCCTTCTTCCCCAGGCGCCGGAACTCCTCACCCACCAGGTGATCCCAGCCCCGATCGTCCCACTCCGCCGGGGTGCGGACGTCGATGCGTTCGCCCTGCTCCTTGACGAGCCTGGCGATGCGCTGGACCCGACCCAGGCCCCGGGCGACCAGGACGAGGACCGCGCCGTCCGACGGGGCCGCGACGTACGCCTCGACCTCGGCCTTCAGGTCCCCGGTCAGCGCCTCGACACCACGGAGCACCACGCAGGCACGGGTCCCGAACAGCGACGTGGTCCGCAGCTCCGGGAGGTGGTCGAGCTCGGTGGCGTCGTAGCGCTGCACGTCGAGGTCCGGTTCGGCGGTGAGGAGCTCTTCGACGCGCCGCTCGGTCTCCCTCAGCAGCAACAGGTCGTCGTCGCCGCTGACGAGGACCACGGCGGACATCGACTCGGCCTCTCGACGGTGATCCCGACCGGTCGCCGTCGGAGACGGGGCCCCACGGCGCACCCGTACCGGATGCTAGCGGTGCGGACCCGACCGACTCGCCGGCGGCGCGTCCGATCGACCCGGCAGGGGCAGGGGGCACGACGGTACGCACCGTTCCGTCCCGGTCGGTGCGCACCACCCGGGTCCCGACGGCCTCCAGCACCTGAAGCATCTCGGGGTGCGGGTGCCCGTGACGGTTGTCCTCCCCCACACCGATCAGGCCCACCCCGGCCCCCACGGCGACCAGGAACTCGTCGTGGGACGTGCGCGAACCGTGGTGTGGGACCGTGGCGACCTCGGCCGCAAGCCGTGCACGGCAGCACGCCAGCAGATCCTGCTGGGCGGCGGCCTCGACGTCACCGGTGAACAGGGCCCGACGCCCGGCGTGGTCGATGCGGACGACGTACGAGGTGTCGTTGAGCTCGCTGCCGCCGTGACGGTAGGCGCGCCCCACGGGGGGGTGGAGCACGTCGACCACGACGTCGGCGAACGCGACCCGTGCCCCGGCCGAGGGGGCGTGTACCGGGACGTCGAGCTCGGCGGCGAGGGCGAACACCTCACGTGCCTGTGGCAGTTCGGTCGCCGGCGGCGAGGCCCACACCGTGGCGACATCGACCTTCCGGAGCACGTCAGGGACCCCACCGACGTGATCGAGGTGCGGGTGGGTGACGACGACGAGGTCCAGGCGCCGGACGCCGTTGCGACGCAGCCACCGCGCCGCGGTGTCCCCCTCCCCGGCGTCGATGAGGATCCTGGTCCCCGGGGTCTCGACGAGGAACGCGTCACCCTGTCCGACGTCGATCGCGGTGACCGCGAAGCTCCGCGGCGGCAGTACCCCGGTGAGCAGCGGGGCGAGGGAGATCAGGGTCGCCAACACGGTCGCGAGCGCGGCGCGCCGCGCCAGCCGGCCCCGACCGGCGACGATCGCGACGGATCCGGCGGTGACGGCGACGACCGATGCCGGCCGCGCCACCTCCACGACCCCGCCGACGTCGGCGAACGCGTGGGCGACACCGAGCACCAGACGGGCACCCGGACCGGCCAGTCCGAACAGCACGGCCCCGGCCTCCGGGGCGACCAGCGCCAGTGCGGTCCCGGTGAACGCCAGCACGGCGGCCACCGCCGCGGCCGGGACCGCCAGCAGGTTCGCCGGCACCGAGGCCAGGGACACCTCACCGAAGGTCGCGAACAGCACGGGGACGACCGCGATCTGGGCGCCCAGGGTGATCGAGGCGATCTCCCCGGCCCGACGCGGCAGACGCGTCGGGAGCCGGCGACGGATCATCGGGGCGAGGACCAGGACCCCCGCGGTCGCGGTCGCCGACAGCAGCAGGCCGAGCGATCCGGCCAGGCGGGGGTCGACGGCGAGGAGCAGGAGGACCGCGACCGCGAGGGCGTGACGGGCGTCACGGAGCCGACCCGACGCCGACGCGAACAGCAGCACCCCGGCCATCACCCCGGCCCGCAGCACACTGGGCTCGAACCGGGTGACGAACGCGAACCAGGCGACGGTGCACCCGACCGCGGCACGACGGAGTCGTGGGCCGGCCCGCGTGGCCGCGGCGACGAGCAGGACACCACCGGCGACGATCGCCACGTTCGATCCGGACACCGCGGTGAGGTGCGTGAGCCCGGTCGCCTGCATGGCCTCGCGATCGGCCTGCGGCAGCAGCCGGGTGTCACCGGTGACGAACCCCACCAGGAGTCCGCCGGTGCGGTCGTCGAGGTGTCGAGTCGCTGCCGTGCGCACCGTGGCACGCACCGCCTCGGAGGCACGGGCCACGCCGCCGGCCTGCCGTCGAACCTCCCACGAGGATGGGTCGAGGACGGCCGACAGGTGCTGGCGGGCGAGCCACCGGCCGTACCCGGAGTCCGGGAGCGGGCGTGCGGTCGCGGTGAGCTCGACGACATCACCGAGCGACGGTGGCGGCCCGTCACGGGTCACCGACCCCCGTTCCCGTGTGGGACGTCCATCGACACGGTCGATGCGCAGCACGACGTGCCAGCCGTCGGCGACGAGGCGTGGCTCGGTCGCGACCGCACCGGTGAGCGACGCCGAGCCTCCGTGGCCGGCGAGGCCTGCGAGGAGACCCCGATCCGCGGCGTCGGCGCGGAGCAGGACCCCGGCGGTGGCGACGAGGGC
>SLDB01000105.1 GCA_007125475.1 Nitriliruptoraceae bacterium
CTCGCGATGTCGCGCTGCCCGTCCGGAGGTGTGTGATGCCGTTCGCGCCGACCCTCCCCCCCGCCCCCAGCGGTCCGTCAGGGACGCCACCGGGTGTGCGACGCCACCGGCGCATCGCATCCATCGTTGCCGTGGTGGCGGTCGTTGCCGTGGCGTCGCTGGCCGCCGCCTACGCCGCCGGGTGGTTTACCACCGGTGACCACCAGACCCCGATCGTCGAACCCGATGACCACACACCCGACGACACCGCGCCTGACGTGCCCGGAGGCACAACTCCCGACGACACGGACGTGGCCCCCGACGTGTCGGACGACGACCCACCGGGTCAGCGGGACGACGCCGCGGTGATGCCGCGCTACCGGCAGGAGCCGCGGGCGAACTGGGACGTGACCGGCGTCGCCGCCGGTGACGTCCTCAACGTTCGAACCGGCCCCGGCACCAACTACCGCGTCGTCACGACGCTCGCGCACGACGCCGCCGCGTTCGCGTCCACCGGACGCATCGCCGGCGTCGGCGACCAGCTGTGGCGTGAGATCATCGCGCCCGGCGCGACCACGGGCTGGGTGAACGCCGCCTATCTGACCAGCCACCGGCCGACCGCCGCACCGAAGCCGCCCGCCCCATCACCCTCTCCGGCACCCGCCCAGCTGCCCGCGTCGCTGCGCGGCGCGGAGTGGGACCATGTCCCGACCAGCCAGAAGGTCGTGGCCCTGACCTTCGACGCCGGGGCCAACGCCGACGGTGTGCCCTCCATCCTCCGCACACTCGAGGCGACCAACACCCCGGCCACCTTCTTCCTCACCGGACGCTGGACCGAGAACCACCCTGAGCTTGCCCGGCGTATCGCCGCGCGGTACCCGGTGGGCAACCACAGCATCACCCACCCCCACTTCACGAAGCTCACCGATGCGCAGCTTCGCGCCGAACTCCTCGGCGCCGAAGCCACAATCAAGGAGGTCACCGGCAGCTCGACCCGCCCGTTCTTCCGCTTCCCCTACGGCGATCGTGACACCCGCACCATCGGTCTCGTCAACGACGCGGGCTACGGCTCCTTCCGCTGGACCGTCGACACGCTCGGCTGGAAGGGCACGTCCGGTGGCATGACCACCACGACGGTCGTCGACCGGGTCATGGGTACGGCCCGGCCCGGCCAGATCGTGCTGCTCCACGTCGGATCCCACCCCACGGACCGCTCGACGCTCGACGCCGATGCGTTGCCGAGGATCATCGAACAGCTGCGAGCACGGGGCTACCGGTTCATCACCCTCACCGAGGCGCTCGCCATCGCGAGCGACTGAACCCCGCGACCGAGCTCGATGGTGGGAGAGCTCCCGCTCACCGGTCAGGCGGGCACGTGGTGTCCGGCCTCGGCCTCACCGCCATGCTGGGCGCTTCGAGCAGGCAGGCCGCCCGGGAGTCCTTCGGCACTACCGGGAACCTCACCGACACGTCACGGTCGGGGCAGCGCCACGGGAACCCTGCCGATGCTTCTGGGCCGTCCGGCAACCGCCAGCACCGTACGGACGTCGTACCCATCGGACGTCACGGCGCAGGAGGTGGGTCATGACCATCCACGCATCATCGGCAGCAACCCCCTCAGGCCGCCTGGCGTTGGCCGCCGTGGCGCTGCTCGTGCTGACCGGATGCAGCGGGGCCGTCACCTCCGAACCGCGGCAGCAAGCCACCGAGACCGAACGAACCGCCGACCTCGGGGACGACACGTTCGACGTGGAAGCCACCGTCACGCCGCGGCCGGGGATGCTGGACGTCGAACCGGTGCAGATCTGGTACCAGCACGAAAGCGTGGACGCGGACCCAGCTGGTGACCTTCGCCAGCCAGGGCCCACCGTGCGAAGTGCTCGACCGCGTCGAGGTCGACGAGACCGACACCCGGATCACGGTCACCCTGTACCACGGCCGTGACCCCGAGGCCGACCCCGACGAGCCGTGTGACGGTCAACCCGACCGGGTGTTCGCGGTCGCCGTGCCCCTCTCACGGGACTACGTGTTCGAGGTGGACGTCCTCATCAACGGCGGCAGCGTGACCGACGGGCGTTGATCCAGGCGCGACCTCGTCGTGGGCGCCCGTCGGTTCAGGCTGATCGGTCCGGGTGGTGCTGGCGTACGCCGGCCAGCGACGACCCCAACCAGCCCCGCGTCGCGATCATGACCGCGGCGGTCGCCGTGGTGACGACGAGGAAGGCGATCACGTCACCGGCCGTGCTGCGCGGAACCAGTTCGCCGGCGACGTTGAAACCCGCGTGGGCGAGGACCGGGAACAGGATGCTGCCCCGAGAACCGTTGGCGAGCCAGAGGTAGAGCACACCCAGCTGGACGAGCACGAGGTTGGTGAGCCAGAACCGGACCGAGCCGAACTCGAGGCCGTGCTGGTAGGAGCCCTCGATGAAGTGCAGAGGCAGGTGCCACAGGGCCCAGAGCACGCCGATCCCGAGTGCCGCCCACACCGGGCGTGTCCTGGCCTGCCACGCGTCCGATGCCGCTCCTCGCCAGCCCGGCTCCTCTGCGAGGCCGGCCGCCAACGCGAAGGCGATCACGCCACCGATGGCGCCGACGCGGTAGTCGGGGACGGTGGCTGCCGCTCCGGCCGCGCCGGCCACGGCAGCGCCCACCACGGCCGGACCTGCCGCCATGGCGACGAGGGCGAGCCACCACCGGGTGGGGATCCCACGCGGGTCCCAGATGCGCCGGACAAACTCCCGGCGGTAGGCAGCCCCGCGGCGGCGCACCATCCAGGTCGCCCCGACGATGGGGCCGAGACCACCGAGCAGGAACAGCAGCGGGACCGGAAGCTCGGTGACCGAACGGCCCGTCGCCGCCGCCGTCCACCACAGGGACCACGTCCAGCTGAACGTGAGCACGAAGTACGGCAGGACGGGCTGATGCCCGCCTCCACGTCCGCCGTGCGGTGGAGGCGTCCTTCCAGCCGCTGTGCTCATGGCACGCTCCCGGAGCGACGCAATGCCGTGACGCGATCGTCCTCCTCGCCGTCACCCTCGCCCAAGGTCCGATGACCCCTCATGCCAGACCGAACGACCCGGCTGACGGCAGCGCGAGCGGACGGGGGGTGAGTACCGGGTGGTGGCGGAGGAGCTGGTCGGCGAATGGCCGGCTACCACGCCGGGCACCCGGCACGATCCGGACGAGCCCCGGCCTCACGTCGCTTCGAGGATCGCGGCGACCGGGGCGTGGTCGCTGCGGTTCCGGATGTCGTCGTCGATCACGGCGCGGCACGACACCAGGCGCAACCGCTCGTCGGCGAACGCGTAGTCGTCCCGCCACGGCTTGGCGCTGTCGCGGCCGGCGCGGGGGGCGCACGTGGCCTCAGCCAGGTGCGTCGACGCGCACGCCGCCGACTCCTTCACCCCCTCCCCTCGAGGCGCGACCGCAACGGGCGGGGCCCGGCGTCGATGCCGCCGGGCCC
>SLDB01000196.1 GCA_007125475.1 Nitriliruptoraceae bacterium
GCAGCCGAGGGCGAGGTGGCGCCCCGAGCAGCGCACCGTGGTGATCCCGCTGCCGCGACCGCGACCCTCGGATCTGGTGGCATGGGTCGCCGGGGAGCTCCGCGAACTGTTCGCCGCGGTGCGGTGATCCGGCACGCCACCGGGGCCACGCCATCGCTGGCCCCGATGGTCACCGGACGTTCTCGAGTTCGACGCCGCGGGTCTCGGGGAGGAACACGAAGCCGACCGCAGAGACCGCGACGACGACCCCGATGGTGCGGGAGGCGGCGGCGAACCCGCCGGTGATATCGGCGAGGAGGCCGAACGACAGCAGGCCCGTGACCGCACCGAGGACGCCGGCGACGGTCTCCCACCCGACGACGGTGGCACGGATCCGGGTCGGGAAGAGTTCGGCGACCAGGGACCCGGCGGGAGGGGCGAACGCGCTGCTCGCCGCGATCGCCGCGAGGTAGCCGATCGCCAGGTCAGCGGTGCCCCCCGCGTAGGCGTAGGCGACGGCGGCGCCCGTCGCCCCCATCGTCAGTGCGCTCGCCAGTCGGCGTCCGAGGCGGTCGGCGGCCCAGCGGCCGACGAGGATCCCCAGCAGGCCGGCGGGGCCCGCCCCCAGCACGAGGGTCGACAGGAACAGTGGGCTGGCCCCGAGGACGCGCTCGCCGTAGACGAACAGGAACGTGAATCCGGGGCCGGTCGCGATCGCGATCACCCCGGTGAGTCCCGCGATCAGCGCGACGCGGGCGACGTACCTGCGGGGCAGGGTCCCCGGGACACCGGTGGCGGTGGTGCTCCCGCGGGCGATCGCCGGCTCACGGACCCGCCGGGCGAGCCACGGCAGCAGGACGAGGGGGACGAGGGCGAAGGCCATCACGGGGCGGAACGACACCTCGCCGGGGAGCACGCCGCGCCCGACCGCGACGACGCCGGCCCCGAGGCCGTAGGCGGCGGCGATCAACGCGATCGCCCACGAGCGGTGGTGGGATCGGGTCTCCTCGGCGGCGATCACCCCGGAGAGCGCGTTCACCGTCGACAACGCGGGTCGCGCCAGGGCGACGACGACCACGTACCACCAGAACCCGGGGGCGAGCGCCGACAGGCTGGTGAGGCCGAGGCCGAGGGCCGCGACGGTCAACAGCACGCTTCGGCGGCCGACGCGGTCGGCGAGCGCCGCGATCGGGAGGCTGCCCAGCGAGGCCAGCCGGATCACGGCCAGCGCGATCCCGACCGTGGTCGCCGGGACACCGATCTGGGCGAGGGCGTCGTCGGTGGCTCCGGGCTCGCCGAAGGCGGCCGCCACGTCACCGATCACCGTGGTGACGGCGAACTGCCCGACACCGGTGGCGATCGAGAGCACCGCGACGGTGAGGACAGGGGCCGTCAGCCACACCGGGCCCCACGAGAACGTCGAGGCGTCGGCGCGACCGGAGCGTTCAGCCACGGAGCTGGTCGTCGTGGCGGTGGTCGTGGTGGTGGGGTTCGTCGAGGACGAGGGTTCCGTCGTCGAGGACGTGGACGTGCCCACCGTAGGTCTCGGCGAGGATCTCGGGGGTGAGGGCGACGGTCGGCGGGCCGGTGGCGACGATGCGCGTGGCCATGAGCACGACGGTGTCGGCGGCCCGTGCGGTCCCCACGTCGTGGGTGGTGACGACGACGGCGCGGCCGCGGTCGCGTTCCTCGCGCAGGACCTCGGAGACCACCTCCTGGGTGACGAGGTCCAGCCCGGTGATCGGCTCGTCGAGGAGGAGGACGTCGGCGCGCTCGGCGAGGCCCTGGGCGACGTAGGCGCGCTGGCGCTGCCCGCCGGAGAGCTCGTGCAGCTGCCGGTGCAGCAGGTCGTCGATCCGCATGCGGTCGATCGCGTCCTGGATCACCGTGCGGTCCGCGGCAGTGAGCCTCCCGAAGCTGCCACGTCGTGCGTAGGCGCCCATCCGCACCGTCTCGAGCACCGTGAGGGGGACGGATTCGTTCGGCACGGTGGACTGCAGCACGTGCGCGACCGGGTGCCGTCGGGTGCGGTCGATCGTGACCCGCCCCCGTGTGGGGCGGACGAGCCCGGAGATCACCGACAGCAGCGTCGACTTCCCGGACCCGTTGGGTCCGATCACCGCGGTGATCTCCCCACGACGGATGTCGAGGTCGATGTCGGCCAGTGCGTCGACCTCGCCGTAGGTCACGCCGACGCCCGTGAGGCGGACGGCGACGTCGTCGCCGACCACGGCCGCCGGGTCGCCGACCGTGTGCTGCCGGAACCCGAAGTTGAGTCTAGGAACCATTCCTATTACCTTGGTGAGGACGCCGATCACGATACCCCGCCGGACGTCAGCGACGCGGGGACCGACAGGAGACGGGATGCGGTTGAACCCACGACACGGACGACGGTTGTGGCTGGTCGCGAGCCTCGGAGCGTTCGCGCTCCTCCTCGCCGCCTGCGGGGGGGACGTCGATGCGGAGGGCGTCGACGACGACGCGGCGGCCGACGCCGACGATGCCGAGCCGGCCGCGGCCGACGGCGACGATGCCGAGCCGGCCGCGGTCGACGACGAGCCCGCGCGACCCCACGTTGTGGCGACGACCTCGATCCTCGGTGACGTCGTGGCCTCGATCGCCGGCGGCGACGCCGAGGTGACCACGTTGATGCCCACGGGGGTCGACCCACACGGCTACGAGCCCTCCGCGAGGGACGGCGGCACGCTCCGGGAGGCCGACCTCGTCATCACCAACGGCCTGACGCTGGAGGAGAGCCTGGTCAGCGTGCTCGAGGCCGTCGAGGAAGAGGGCGTGAACGTGTTCTCGTTGGCCGACGAGCTCGACCCGATCGAGTTCGCCTTCGACGGCGTCAACGACCACGGTCATGACGACGACCAGGGTCATGACGATGACCACGGTCATGACGACGACCACGGTCATGACGACGACCACGGTCATGACGACGACCACGGTCATGACGATGATCACGGTCATGACGACGACCACGGTCACGAGCACGGCCCCTACGACCCGCACGTCTGGTTCGACCCGCTGCGGATGGCCGACGGAGTGATGCTCATCGCCGAGGAGATCGCCGCCGTCGACGACAACCTCGACGCCTCGGAGTGGGCCGCGCGCGCCGAAGCCTACGCCGACGACCTGCGCGAGCTCGATGCCGAACTGCAGGAGATACTGGCCGAGGTCCCGGACGACAACCGCAAGATCGTCACCAACCACGACGCCCTCGGGTACCTCGCCGCACGCTACGACTTCGAGGTGATCGCGACCGTGATCCCGGGGGCGACGACGCAGGTCGAAGGCAGCGCCGCCCAGTTCGCCGAGCTCGTCGAGGTCGTCGAGTCGGAGGCGATCGAGGTGGTGTTCGCCGAGAACACCGACTCGACCGCCCTGGCCGAGCAGTTGCAGGCCGAGGTCGGCCGCGGAGACCTGGACCTCGAGGTCGTCCGGATCTACAC
>SLDB01000260.1 GCA_007125475.1 Nitriliruptoraceae bacterium
CCGAGGTGTGCGACCGGCTCGACCGACTCCCGTTGGCGATCGAGATGGCGGCCTCGCGGTTACGGGGCCTGGGTCTCGCCGACCTGTCGAGGCGACTCGACGAGCGCCTGCGGCTGCTGCACACGGGGGCGCACGGCCGCCACGAGACCCTCGCGACGGTGGTTGCCTGGTCGTATGACCTGCTCGACCCCGCGGGACGTTCGCTCCTCGATCAGCTGTCGCTGTTCGCCGGCACCTTCGACCTCGAGGCGGCGGAGGCGGTGTGCGACGGCACCGACGTCCCGTCAGGGCTCGCCGACCTCGTCGACCGGTCCCTGGTGCACCGCACGTCCGGCGGGGGGCACGCCCGTTACCACCTCCTCGAGACCGTCCGGACCTTCGCCGGCGAGCGTCTCGCCGCCTCGGACACGCGCCGCGAGGCCGTCGAGCGGTTCGTGGCCACCCACGTCCAGCTCGCAGAGCGCATCGACGACGGCCTTCGCGGGCCCGACGAGGGCGTCTGGGCCGACGTGCTCGAAGCGCAGCTGCCCAACCTCGAGGCGGCCCACGGCCACGCCCTCGAGCTCGGTGACGTCGACGCCGTGGTGCGGATCGCCGCCGCAACGCACGTGTTCGTCTACCACCGGCTGCGCGCCGACGTCGGGAGGTGGGCCGAGGTCGCCCTGCCGATCGCCCAACGGGCCGGCCACCGGTTGACGCCGGCCGTACTCGCCCTCGTCGCGCTCAACCGCCTGCACCGGGGGGACCTCGACGGCGCGGCGGAGCTCCTCACCGATCTCCCCGACGACCCGGTGGCACGACACGCCCATGAGGTCCTCGGTGACCTGCAGCTCTACCGCGGCGAGCTGGAGGCCGGACTGGAACGGTTCCGGACCGCTGAACGGCTCGCACGCCGTGTCGACGACCACTTCACCGCGATGCACAGCCGCATGAGCCAGGGCATGACCACCGGGTACGCCGGTCGCGTCGACGAGGCTCTCGAGGTGCTACGGACCGTGCGCAGTGAGGCCACCGGCAAGCGGATGCCGATCGTCAGCGTGTGGTGTGACTTCGCCGAGGGCGAGCTGCTGGCGGGGTCGCAGCCGCAACGGGCGCTCGAACTGGTGGACCGGGCGGTGGCCGAGGCCGACCGGGCCGGGTTGCGGATGCTCTCGGGTGTCGGACGGCTGACCGCCAGCTCCCTGCGGGCCCGCACCGCGGACCCCGCCGACGCCGTGCCGGGGTTCGAGCGTCTCCTACGCCACTGGGACCGTGTCGGCGACGAGACCCACCAGTGGACCACCCTGCGCAACCTCGTCGAGCTGCTCACGCGACTTGGTGACCACCGGTCGGCGGCACGACTGCTGGGTGCGGTGAGCACCGCCGCCCGGCCGACGTTCGGCGCCGAGGAACGGCGTCTCGAGGACGCACACCGCACGATCCGGGCCAACCTCGGCGACGAGGTGGACGCCCTTATCTCGGCCGGTGTACACGACGACCTCGCCACCGCGGTCGGGCGCGGACTCGACGCCCTCCGCCGAGGCCACGGCGCGGGCCTGGCCGATCCTGCGGCGGTGGCCCACCACACCCACGGAACCTGACCACCCCCCGAGAGGTGAGCCGTGTCCGGAGCGAAGCCGAGCCCCCCGCCGGCAGACGGCCCCAGGCTGCTGTCCGGCGGCAACCCCCAGATCCCCAAGGGTGACGGCGACGCCCCGGTACAGGCCTATATCGCCGCGATGCCGGGCTGGAAGTCCGACGTCGGTCACCACCTCGACGACCTCATCGTGCGGGCCGTACCCGACGTCGTGAAGGCCGTGAGGTGGAACCAGCCCATGTACGGGGTCGACGGTCAGGGCTACTTCGTCAGCTTCCGCTGCTTCACCCGCTACCTCAAGGTCACCTTCTTCCACGGTGCCCGGCTCGACCCGCTCCCCCCGGTGACGTTCAAGGACCCCGACGCACGGGCGTTGCACATCCACGAGGACGACGAACCCGATGACCAGCAGCTGATCGCCTGGTTTGAGCAGGCCGCGTCGATCCCGGGCTGGACGCCGTAGGAACGGGCATGGGGGCGCGAACGGTCAGGCCCAGGTGCTCAGGGCGTGGTCGAGGGCGTCGCCGATGCGGGTAAACGAGCGGTCGACGCCCCGTGGCAGGCCGAACCCGCCGGCGGCCTCGAGGGCCACGAACCCGTGCAGCGTCGAACGCACGAACCGGGCGGCGTCGATCGTGTCGTCGCCGTCGAGGCCGTACCCGCCCAGGACACCGAGCACCGTCGCGAGCACCTCCTGGCTGGCGGCGAGGTGCTCGGCATCGTCGGGGGCCGGTGCGCGCAGCGTGGCGGCGTAGCGGCCCGGGTGGGAGCGGGCGTAGCCGCGGTAGGCGGTGGCGAGCCTTCGCAACGCCACGGGCGGCGCCGCGCCGTCGACCGCGTCGGCGAGGACCCGGCCCAGCTGACGCACCGTGCGGACCGCGAGGCGGGCGTACACGTCGTCGATCCCGCCCACGTGCTTGTACAGGCTCGGGACGGCGACCCCCGCACGCTCGGCGATCGCGGCGAGGGTGAGACCGTCGTGGCCGACCTCATCGACCAGCTCGGCGGCCACGTCCACGACCCGTTCCGGGTTCAGCCCCGCCCTAGGCACGCGGCACGACCTCATCGAGGAACGCCGCGACGCGGGGGCCGGTCTCCTCGGGCTGCTCGGCCTGCGGGTAGTGCCCGGCGCCGATGGCGACGTGCACCTGCCCGCCGAGCCGGCCGGCCACCAGCTCGGCCTCGGCGACGGGGTCCGGGAAATCGGGGTCGGCGTCGCCCATCACCACCAGGACCGGTGCGTCGACCTCTCCCAGCCGCGCCTCGGCCGGTGCGTGACTGGTCCGGGTGGTGGCTACGAACGCCCGCCACGCACCGGGACGCGCAAGGCTCGCCCGGATCGCGGCACGGTGCTCCGCGAGGTCGTCCGGCTCCGCCAACGCGTAGAGCTTGCGGTAGTAGGCGCTCCAGGCCGCCGGGCCCCACGGCCGCATCAGGGCGAGCCGCAACGCCAGCATCGTGGCGCGTCCCACCGGGACGTCCCGGACGAACGGACCGATCAGCACCAACGCGGTGACGGCCCCGGGCACCTCGGCGGCGGCCCACACGGCACCACCGGCGCTCAGCGAGTTCCCCACCACGACGGCCGGCCCGTCACCGAGGTGCTCGATCAACGCGAGCACGTCGGTACCCACGGCGACGTCGTCGTAGGTCTCGAAGGTGGTGTCGCTCTCGCCGTGGCCGCGCAGGTCCATCGTCACGACCCGGTAGCCGGCCGCGATGAGCGACGGCGCCAGGAAGCGGTACACCGCCCGGACGTCGCCCATCCCCGGCGCGCAGACCACGAGCGGTCCCACACCGGCGACGTCGTAGGCGATGCGGCCGCCGGGCCGCTCGAGGAAGCGTGTCGTCGCGTGC
>SLDB01000236.1 GCA_007125475.1 Nitriliruptoraceae bacterium
AACCGGCGCCGCTCCTCGAGGTCGGCGACGGCGTGGCGGGCACGGGCGCCGTCGCGGTACATCGTGAGCATCGCGGCGACGGCGTGCGGGTCGTTCACGGCGATGTTCGCGGCGATCGTCATCGCGGTGTCGAGGAGCTCCTCGGCGTCGACGACGCGGTTGACCAGGCCGATCGCCTCGGCCTCCTCGGCACCGACGAACCGCCCGGTGAACGACATCTCCCGCGCCCGGCCGTCCCCGATCGCCGCCGGCAGCGCGGTCATCATCCCCCAGCCCGGCACCAGGCCGACCAACGCGTGGGTGTCGGCGAACTTCGCGTTCGGCGAGGCGATGCGGAAGTCGGCGGCGAGCGCGATCTCCAACCCGCCGGTGACCGCGGCCCCGTTCACCGCGGCGACGATCGGTGTCGCAAGCTCCCGCAACCGCTGCGGCCCCGGGTGGAACAGCAGCCCCGTTGGGTCACGCTCGAGCTCCTCGAGGTCGAGGCCGGCACAGAAGCCCTTGCCGGCCCCGGTGAGCACCACGCAGCGGACCGCCTCGTCGGCCTCGAGCTCCATCACCGCGGCGTCGAGGTCGTCCAGTGCCCGTCGTGACAGGGCGTTCCGCGCCTCGGGGCGGTTCAGCGTGAGCAGCGCCACCCCGTCGTCGTGCCGGTCCAGCGTCACCTCGGGCATCTCGTCCTCCTGTTCGGTGCGTCGTCGTCAGTCGTCGGTGCCCAGCACCCCGTCGGCGACCAGCGCCTCGATGTCGGCGTCGTCGTAGCCGAGCGCGGCGAGGACGGCGCGGCTGTCGGCGCCCAGTGGCGGGGCGATCGGCGACGGCTCGAGCGGGGTGCCGGAGAAGCGGTAGGAGGGGTGCATCCAGCGCACCGTCCCCTCGGTGGGGTGTTCGGCGGTGCGGAACACCTCGACGGCCGCCAGGTGCGGGTCGTCGAAGAGGTCCTCGATGGTGTTCACCTTCGCCGCTGGGATGTCGAGCTCGTCGTTCATGATCCGCAGCCACTCTGCCGTGGTGCGCTGCTCGAGCTCCTCGGCCACCACCGCGTACAACCCGTCGATGTTCTCGCTGCGGGCCGCGGTGGTGGCGTACCGCTCATCGACGAGGAGGTCGCTTCGGCCGACGAACTTCAGGAACCGTTCCCAGTGCCGGTCGGTGTAGACCACCACGGCGAGGAAGCCGTCCGCGGTGCGGTACGGCCGGCGGTGGGGGGTGATCAACCGCGAGTACCGCGCCGGGCCCACCGGCGGCACGTAGCTCTCCCCACCGAGGTGCTCGAGGAGGAGGAACGGCACCATCGTCTCGAACATCGGGACCTCGACCTGCTGGCCCTCACCGGTGCGCTCGCGGTGGACGACGGCGGCCAGGACCGCGACCGTGGTCGCCAGCCCGACGGCCTTGTCGACCAGCACCGAGCCGACGTAGGTCGGGTCGCGTCCGGTGACCTCGCCCTGCAGGGCCGCCAACCCGGAGGTCGCCTGGATGATGTCGTCGTACGCCGGCCGACCCGCGTAGGGACCGTCGCTGCCGAACCCGGTCGCCGCGCAGTAGATCAGCGACGGGTTGACCTTGCGCAGGTCGTCGTAGGTCAGCCCCAGCCGCCCGATCGCGTCCGCCCGCAGATTGTGCACGAAGACGTCGCTGTCGGCGATGATCCGGCGGAACACCTCGACGCCCTCCGGGCGCTTGAGGTCGATCACCACGCTCTGCTTGCCGCGGTTGACGGCGAGGAACCCGCTGGCCATGTTCGGGTTCTTCGCGTACCCCAGGTGCCGGGTGACGTCACCGGCCGGTGCCTCGACCTTCACCACCTCGGCGCCCAGGTCGCCGAGGTTCATCGTCGCGTACGGGGCGAGCAGCGTCGTCGCGAGGTCGACGACACGCAACCCGTCGAGCGGTCCGGTCACGATCCACCTCCGCGTCGGGCGACCTGACCATGACCGGCCTGGTCGGTCGCGTAGACGAGCACCTCGGCGACCTGGACGTGGTCGGGCCGACCGACGACCCAGGCGACGATCTCGGCGATGTCCCGCGGGGTCAGCGGCGTCATCCCCCGGTAGACCTCCGCGGCCGCCTCGGGGTCGCCCATCCGGTGTTCGTTGAACTCGGTCCGGACCATGCCGGGGTCCACGGTCGAGACCCGCACGCCGGTGCCGAGCACATCGATGCGCATCCCCTTGGTGATGCGGTCCAACGCCGCCTTCGAGGCGCAGTACACCGCACCCCCGGCGTAGACGTCGCGGGCCGCGTTCGACCCGATGCTGACGACGTGGCCCCGGCCGCGCGCGACCATCGCCGGCAGGATCGCGTGGATGACGTTCAACGCCCCGATGACGTTGGTCTCGATCACCGCGGCGGAGTCGCCGGGCGACATCTCGTGCAGCCCGTCACGGCCGATCGCCATCCCGGCGTTGTTGACCAGGACGTCGATCTCGGCGAACTCGTCGTCGAGGCCGGCCACCTGCGCGGCGACGTCGTCGGCGTCGCGGACGTCGAGCTGCAGCGTGCGGCACGGCCCCGGCAGCGAAGCGGCGAGCTCCTCGAGGCGTTCGGCGCGCCGACCGGTGGCGATCACCCGGGCTCCGGCCTCGCTGAACAGCTCAGCGCAGGCCCGGCCGATCCCGCTGGTCGCCCCGGTGACGAACACGGTCGGTGACGTCGTCACGGTCGGTCCTCCCTCCTCGGTGCCCGCCGGACCCCGGTGGTCACGACCCCTCCGTCGCGGGACGGTCCACGAACGCCTCGACCATCGCGGCGACGGCCTCGGAGGCGTCCGGGTGGCCGGCACCGTCGTCGCCGGCGAGGCCGGCACCGGCCGAGCGTTCGAAGAGGCGGACCATCGCCGGCATCGCGATCGACTCGAGCCCGGCCTCCTCCACCGTCTGGCGGATCATGTCGACCTCGACGGACCGTCGGGCGCAGTGCACGGTGTGGGTGGTCAGCAGCATCCGGAGGAACTCGGCGATCGGGCCCTTGTCCAGTGCCTCGCCGACGGCGTCCATCAGCACGTCCTCGAGGCCCTCGGCTCGAGCGGCGGTGAACGCCTCCACGGCCAGCCCCTCGAGCCCCTTGATGATCACCCCGCGGAGCATCTTCACCGCCGCGGCCTGCCCGACCTGATCGCCGATCGCCCGTGCGTTCAGCCCGAGGGCAAGGAGCCGATCGGTGGAATCCGCCGCCGTCGGCCCCGCGACGTTCACCGGGATCTGCCACCCGTCCAGGCCGATCCCGCCACCGGTGAGCACCGCGTCGTCGACCTCGACGCCGCGGGGGGTGAGGAGTTCGTCGACGGCGCGCTTCACCGTTTCGAAGGCCGGCCCGTGCGTGCCCGGCATCGCCTCTGGGAGGCCGAGCGCTACGCCGAGGAGACGGACAGTCCCTGGTCGATCTTCGAGGCGCGTCTCCAGCGCGTCCGCCTCGCAAAGGAAG
>SLDB01000240.1 GCA_007125475.1 Nitriliruptoraceae bacterium
ACGAGATGTCGGCGATCGACGAGGCGGTGCAGGCCGAGCTCGCACGCAGCCGGCCACGGGTGGTGTTCACCTCCGGGGGGATCGGCTCGACCCCCGACGACCTCACCTACGAGGCGGTCGCGGCCAGCCTCGGCCGCGGCCTCGTCGAGGATCCCCGGATCGCGGCGCGGATCGAGCGCGCCCTGGACTGGAGCCGTGAACAGGGCCTCGACGTCGACGAGGCGTTCACCTGGCACCTGATGCGGATGGCGAGGATCCCCGAGGGCAGCCGGCTGCTGCTGCGCGACCGGGGGTGGGCGCCCGGGATCGCCGTCGACCTCGACGGCGGCAGCGACGCCGACGAGGGGTGCACGGTGGTGATCCTCCCCGGTGTGCCGCGGGAGTTCCGGGCCATCGTCTCCGAGACCGTCGAGCCCGAGCTCCTCGCGGCACGCAACGAGGTCCCGACCGTCGAGGAGCTCACCCACCGCCTCCCCGAGTCGGCGTTGAACACCACGTTCGTCGCGGTGCAGGACACCTACCCGCAGGTGAAGCTGGGCAGCTACCCCGGGCGCCCGATGATGGTGCGGCTCACCGGCCCGTACGACGAGGTCCGCGGCGCCGCGGCGATGGTGCGTCGCACCCTGGATGCGATCGAGTCGACCCCCGCCGGCCAGCGCATCGCGGCCGCCTGGGCCGTCCGCCACGCCGACCCGGAGGAGGAGTCGTGAGCCGACGCCTGCTGTTCGTCCACGCCCACCCCGACGACGAGGCCTCCAAGGGCGCGGCCACCGCCGCCCGGTACGTCGACGAGGGCGCCGAGGTCACCCTGGTGACGTGCACCGGCGGCGAGGCCGGCGACGTCCTCAACCCCGCCGCCGAGGTCGGTGACGAGGACATGGCCTCGATCCGGGCACGCGAGCTCGCCGCGGCCGTCGCCGCGATCGGGTTCACCCGCACCCACCGTCTCGGGTACCGCGACTCCGGCTGGCACGAGGACCCCGGCGACGTCCCCGAGGGGGTGTTCTCCCGGCTCCCGATCGACGAGCCGGCCCGGCGCCTGGCGGGGATCCTGCGCACCGAGCGGCCGCACGTCGTCGTCACCTACCCCGAGGACGGCGGGTACCCGCACCCCGACCACATCATGACCCACCTGGTGACCGAGCGGGCGATGACGCTCGCCGCCGACGCGCACGCCGACCTCGGTGACGCCGCCGGAGCCGGCGCCGGCGCCTGGCAGGTCGCGAAGGTCTACGCCTCGACGATCTTCCCCGCCGAGCGGCTCGAGGCGTTGCACGCCGCGATGCTCGACGAGCACGGCGAGAGCCCGTACACCAAGTGGCTCGAGAAGCGGGCCGAGCGCCGCTTCGGTCCCGACCCGGACTCCAGGATCGCGTGCGCCGGCCACTTCGAGCGGCGTGACGCGGCGCTGCTGGCCCACGTCACCCAGGTCGACCCCGAGGGGATGTGGTTCGCCGTCCCCCGCGAGCTCGAACGCCGTGTCTACCCGTACGAGGGGTTCCTGCTGCTGCGCTCGGCGGTGCTCACCCGCCTGCCGGAGGCCGACCTGTTCGCCGGTCTCGACCCGGAGGCGTGGGACGCCGCCAACCTGGCACCCGCCACCTGCGGCAGCGTGGGGGCAGAACGGTGACGCCGCCGGGGGCGCGGCCGGCTCAGGCGGTGTCCCACGCCACCCCGTGCCCGGGGTCGACGAGGCGTTCCCCCCGGTTCAACCCGTCGATCCGGGCGAGTTCGTCGTCGGAGAGCGTGAAGCCGGCGACGTCGGCGTTCTCCCGGACGCGTTCGGGCGACGAGGTGCGCGGGATCGCGGACGCGCCCCGTTGCAGCAGCCACCGCAGGGTGACCTGGGCGGCGGTGACGCCGTGGTCGGAGGCGATCTCGGTCAGCACCGGGTCCCCGGCGATGCGGCCCTTGGCGATCGGGGAGTAGGCGGTGAGGAAGCCGCCGTGCTCGTCGAGGACCTCACGGATCGCGTCGACGGCGAGGTAGGGGTGGTGCTCGACCTGGTCGGTGACGATCGGGGCGACCTCGAAGGCGCGGCGCAGCAGCGCCGAGGGGTAGTTCGACACCCCGATCGCCCGGGTCAGGCCGCGGTCGCGGACCTCGGTCAGCGCCTCGAGGGTCGCCTCGGTCGGGGCGATCTCCTCGGCGGGCCAGTGGATCAGCAGCAGGTCGACGTGGTCGACGTCCAGCGCCCGCAGGCTCTCCTCGGTGCTGCGGTGCACGTCGGCGGGGGCGGCGTTGTTCCGGGCGACCTTGGTGGTGAGGAACACCTCGTCACGGTCCACCCCGCTGGCGGCGATCCCGCGACCGACCGCGTCCTCGTTGGCGTAGAGTTGGGCGGTGTCGATGTGGCGCACCCCGATCTCGAGCGCGTCGGCGACCCGGGCCTCGGCGACCTCGCCGTTGAGCTGCCAGGTGCCGAACCCCAGGGCCGGGACCGTCAGCCCCGCCACCTCGATCGTGAACTCGTCGGTCATCGTCACCTCCGGTGTCGTCGGCGCGGAGTGTAGGTCCCGACCCCCACCACCTCACGCGGTGGGCCTAGACTCCCGGGTCTCTTGGTCAAGGGGAGCGCGTGGACGTACTTCTCGGTGGAGTCTCGCAACTGCCGGTGTTCGGGCAGGTCACCCTGCTCGAGCCGCTCAGTCACCACTCGCTGCTGTTGTTCTGGGCGCAGTTCACCCTCCTGCTCATCGTCGCGCGCGGGCTGGGGCACGTCTTCCGCCGGATGGGTCAGCCGGCCGTGGTCGGCGAGCTCCTCGCCGGCCTCCTCCTCGGCCCGTCGGTGTTCGCCCGGGTGCTGCCCGAGCAGGCGTCGTGGCTGTTCCCCGGCACGGGGGTGGACAGCGCCCCGATCCTCGCCGTGGCCTGGATCGGTGTGGTCCTCCTCCTCGTCGAGACCGGGTTCGAGACCGACCTCGGGCTGCTGCGCCGGCTCGGTGTGCAGGCCGCCGCGATCTCGATGGGCAGCCTGCTGGTGCCGATGGCGGTCGGGTTCGGGATCGGGTGGATGATGCCGGCCGAGGTGTTCATCGGCGAGGCGGGGAACCGGTTCACGTTCGCGGCGTTCATCGCGGTGGCGATGTCGATCTCGGCGTTGCCGGTGATCGCCCGGATCTTCACCGAGCTGCACCTGATGCGGCGCAACATCGCCCAGGTCACGATCGCCGCCGCGATGGTGAACGACCTCGTCGGGTGGATCCTGCTGGGGGTGCTCTCCGGGATCGTCGCCACCGGCGGGCTGGACTGGGGCGCGAACGTCGTCACGATCCTGGCGATCGCGGTGTTCTTCGGGTTGGCGCTCACCGTCGGCCAGCGGTTGACGAACACCCTGCTGCGCATCGCCCGTCAGGTCAGCGACGGGCTCACCGGACCGTTGACGACCACGATCGTGATCGTGCTGGTCGCCTCGGTGATCAC
>SLDB01000031.1 GCA_007125475.1 Nitriliruptoraceae bacterium
AGGCCGCCGGGCTGCTGATCATCGCGTTCGGGGACACGTTCGCGGTGTGGGGGGCCGGGCAGCTCTACACCGGCTACCTCTCCGACCGGATCGGCCGCAAGGGGTTGATCGTGGGTGGCCAACTCACCGAAGCTGCCGGGCTGCTGATCATCGCGTTCGGCGACACCTTCGCCGTGTGGGCGGTCGGAAGCGTGCTGTTCGGTGCCGGTACCGCGATGGCCTACCCGACCCTGATCGCCGCGGTGGGCGACATCGCCCACCCGGCCTGGCGTGGGGCGGCCGTCGGGGTCTACCGCTGGTGGCGCGACTTCGGGTTCGCCGTCGGAGCGGTCCTCGCCGGGGTGCTCGCCGACGTCTACTCGATCACCACCGCGATCGTCGTGATCGCCGCGATCACCGCCGCCTCGGGGATCGACGTCGCCGTGCGCATGACCGAGACCCACCATCGTCCGGTGCGCCCTCCGGCGTGACACACCTGCCCGGCTCGCCGCAACGAAGGCCTCGTGCACGGGCACGTCCGCGGCGGGCCGTTGTGCCCTATCGGCAGCCGGAGGAGGCGACACCATGAACCGCCACGAGTCCTCGTCACCTGGACACCGGGCATGACCGGCCAGCTCGACCCTGCGACCTACGAGGCCTGGTTCGACCAACCCTGGGGAGCTCATGCGTTCGAGGTCGAGCGTGACGCGCTGCTGACCGCGCTGAGACCACTCGAGGGTCGCCGGTTGCTGGACGTCGGCTGTGGCACCGGCCGCTTCACCGCCGCCTTCGAGGCCGCCGGGGCGCACGTCACGGGCGTCGACCGCGACCCCGACATGCTCGCCGCCGCGCTCGGTGCGTTCCAGGTCGCCGTCGTCGCACCGGATCGGGGATCTCGACCGGCGCGCTGTCGTGCAGCAGCCGATGAACCGCACGCTTGCGCTGGAGTTCGGTGGCGCAGCCCGAGCAGGAAGCGAGGTGGGAGGAGAGACGCGAGCGAGGTCGTCGGGCCTGAGCTCGCCAGCCACGAGTGACCACAGGGTCGAGGGGGGAACGTGACAACGCGGAACCATCGTCGCAACCTTCGTCCGCCGGACAGGGGCGCCGGAGCTCGACGCTCATCTGTGGGAGAGGACGTCCATGCACGGTGCGTTATTGCATGATCATTTGGAGTGACGTAGCGTATTGGCATGTCGTCCCGTGAGATCAAGGACCAGCTCTACGAGCAGTTCGCGCGTGTGGGCAAGGTCACCGGCCACCCCAAGCGTCTCGAGCTGCTCGACCTGCTGTGCCAGGGCGAGCGCACCGTGGAGGAGCTCGCCCGCGCGGTCGATCTGAAGCTGACCACGGCCTCGGCGCAGTTGCGGGTGCTCCGCGATGCACGGCTGGTCGCGGTGCGCCGCGAGGGCAAGCACGTCCACTACTGCGTCGCCGACGACTCGGTGTGCCGGCTGCTTCAGGTCGTGCAGGAGGTCGCCCGCTCCCAGCTGAGCGAGGTCTCCGAGGCGGTGCGAACCCACTTCGAGGCTCGCGACCCGATCGAGCCCATCGCCGCCGCAGAGCTCAAGCGCCGCATCGAAGCCGGGGACGACGTGGTCGTGGTCGACGTGCGGCCACGTCAGGAGTTCGAAGCGGGCCACATCGCCGGTGCGGTGTCGATCCCCCTCGAGGAACTGTCCGAGCGACTCGACGAGCTGCCCGACGACGTCGAGGTGGTCGCCTACTGCCGCGGGCCCTACTGCGTGCTCGCACCCGAGGCGGTCGCACAGCTACGGGAGGCGGGACGCCAGGTGCGCCGCCTGGAGGTCGGCTACCCCGAATGGCGGCTGGCCGGCCTGCCCGTGGGAACCTCCCGGGCGTCGTGACCTCGCGGCTCTTCACCGAGCCCACCGGGCCATCCGCCCTTCGACTCAGGGCCATCGGCACCTGACCGGCCGCACCCCGGACGCGTCACGCTCCGAGTCTCCCGCAGAGGAGGAGGAGCGACGGGGCCGTGGGTGCACGGCGGCTGACGCGGCTGGGGGACGACACCCGATGCCGCCCCAGGTCATTCTCCCAATGCTTTATCATTGCATGCTTCTTTGGAGTGATCTACGATCAACGGACAGGTCGACCGGAGGTGCACGACGAGATGAACATCCTGATGATCGTCAACGGCCCGCCCTACGGCTCCGAACTGCCTTTCAACGCCCTCCGCCTCGCCCGCGAGCTCGTGAACCGTGACGAGGTCGACGTGCGGGTGTTCCTCATGGGCGACGCGGTCGGTGCGGCCGTCGAAGGCCAGCAACTCCCCGACGGCTACTACCACCTCGACCGCATGCTCCGCTCGATCGTGCGCAAGGACGCCGAGGTCGCCTGCTGCGCGACGTGCATGGACGCACGCGCCATCGAGGACAAGCAGCTCGTCGAGGGCGTGACCCGCGGATCAATGCAACAGCTCGGCGACTGGACCCTCGAGGCCGATCGCGTCGTCACCTTCTGACGACCTTCCGCGGGGAGGCGACGATGATGGTGAGCGACCGACGGGATTCGCTGCCCGCGGCTCGCCGGGTGTTGGCGGTCTGCGCCCACCCCGATGACGAGTCCTTCGGTCTGGGCGGACTGATCGCCGGCTACGTGCACGGCGGCGCCGATGTGGCCATCCTCACCCTGACCCGCGGTGAGGCCTCCACCCTGGGTGCGGACGCGGAGCTGGCGGAACGTCGGACCGCGGAGCTCGCCTGCGCGGTCCGCGAACTGGGCATCACGACGAGCTGGCTGTGCGATCACCCCGACGGCCACCTCGCTCAGGTCCCGATCGACCAGCTCGTCGCCGAGGTCCTGGTAGCCATCGAGCGTCACGGCCCCGAGCTGCTGCTGGTGTTCCATCCGTCGGGCATCACCGGACACCCCGACCACCAGCGGGCAACCGAAGCGGCGCTGTCAGCGGCGTGCGGCAGCGACCTGCCAGTGCACGGCTGGTACGTGCCCGACGAGGTCGCGACCACGCTCAACGCCGAGTTCGGCACCGCCTTCGTGCCGACCGAGCCGAGCGCCGCAGACCGCCGGGTCCGGGTCGACCGCGCCGCGCAACGGTCTGCGTGCGCCTGCCACCGATCCCAAGGTGGTGCGCTGCCGCTCATCGAGCGCAAGTTCGAGCTGCAGGGTGACCTCGAGTACCTGCGCGCCCTGACCGGCACCGCGACAGACACCCCATCGCGCCCCGCAGCCGACCAGCTGCCGTGTCACTGACCGGTTCCACCACCGCGATCCGTCTGGACGTCGAACATGGCCGTCGCCACTGCACGCGAACGTCTCAACGTCGCGATCCTCGCCTCCAACCAGGCGCTGTTCCTGATCGCCGCCATCACGGTGATGACGCTCAGCGGCCTCGTCGGTCAGCGCCTCAGCCCCGACCCCGCACTGGCCACGCTTCCGGTCGCGATGATGATGATCGGCGTGGTCATCGCGGCGCTCCCCGCCTCACTGCTGATGAAACGGGTGGGCCGGCGGGCGGGGTTCCTCGTCGGCGCGCTGCTTGGTGGGGCCGGTGGCGGGGCACTGTCGGTGCTCGGGATCGCTGCTGAATCGTTCTGGCTGTTCTCCGCCGGGAACCTGCTGCTGGGCGTCTACCAGGCCTTCGCCAACTACTACCGGTTCGCCGCAGCCGACGCCTCCTCCCCCGCGTTCCGGAATCAAGCCATCTCCCTGGTACTCGCCGGCGGGGTCGCGGCCGCATTCCTCGGCCCGCTGAACGCCTCGCGAACGACCGACCTCCTCGCCGTGACCGACGCCGGCCCCTACGCGGTGCTCGTCGTCCTCGCCATCCTCGGCGCCGGCCTCCACCTCGGCCTGCGAATACCCAACGAGCGCGAAGCCCGCACCGGATACCAGCGCCCCCTGAGCGAGATCATCGCCCAACCGGCCGTCGGCGTCGCCGTGCTCACCGCAACCGTCGGGTACGCGATCATGATCCTGGTCATGACGGCCACCCCTCTGGCGATGCAGCGCTCCGGGTTCGGTCTGGCCGAAGCCGCCACGGTGATGCAGTGGCACGTGCTCGGCATGTTCGCCCCCTCCTTCGTCACCGGCCACCTCATCGCACGGTTCGGGCACGCCAACGTCCTGCTCGCCGGTGCCGCCCTCCTCGTCGGCTCCATCGCCACGGCGGTCGCGGGCGAGACCATGGCCCACTACCTGCTCGCACTGGTCCTGCTCGGCATCGGCTGGAACTTCCTGTTCGTCGGCGGCAGCGCCCTGCTGGCCACCACCCACACCCCCGCGGAGCGTGGCAAGGTCCAGGGACTCAACGAACTGATCATCTTCACCGCCGTCGCGATCGGATCGCTCCTCGCCGGCGTCCTGCTCCACACCGCGGGCTGGGCCCGACTCAACCTCCTCCTCCTGCCCTTCACCGCCCTCGCCGCTGCCGCCACGTGGTGGTGGCGGCACCAGGCCCGGGCGATCCGCGACGAGCCCTCGCCCGTCTCCGACCACACCTGACCCGACCTCCCGCAACGGGTTCCAGCATCAGGCGCACAGGAGCAGCCCGAGCATCGGGACCGGGGGCCGGCTCCATCACTCGGTGGTCGTCGTCTTCGACGGCAGTGGTGTGGACTCCCTGGCCACCATCTCCGACAAGGACCACGAGCTGCACGGCATGGTCGAGGGGCTTCGTGACCACGTCCTCGGTGCCTGCGGGTTCTGCCCCAAGTCCCATGGCGTCGAAGACGCCCTTGCGGACGGCGGCTGGAAGCTCCTCGACGACTACAAGGGGCACGCCTCCCTGCGGAATCTCGTCGTCGAGGGACGCCAGATCATCACCTTCTGACATCCAGGTGCTCGTCTGCGCGTCGCGCTCGAGCACTACCCCAGGTCGGGCGCAGGACCAGTCTGTTACCGAGGCGGTCCTGCGCCACAACACCGCCACGCGACCTCGACCGGCCCCAGCACGCTCCAGCGCATGGCCTCATGCCTACGCACACCACCCCGACGACGGTCCCGGCGTGCCACGCACGTCGATCGGGGTGACGTCGATGGGAGTGCCCCAAACCGCCGCAAGTGCGAGATACGGAGCGGCGTCGGAAGCTGGCCATTCGACGTCGCAGTGCCCGTGCGCACCAACGATGGCGCCCTCATCGCTCGACCGTCGAGCTCTGCGCGTCCGGCTGTGGTTACAGGGCTTCGCGCGGGACGACCCAGTCGTGGGACTGACCCGTGACCTCGGCGATACGTACGAAGTCGGCGTCGTCGTGCAGCACGGTGAGACCGGCCGACTCGGCAGCGGCGGCGATGACCAGGTCCGGGATCGGCAGCCGGTGTTGGCCGTGGTCGGCCAGCAGACCACCCTGTACCTCGAACGCCCGGTCGAGTACGTCGCCATCGATCCTCGCGCGCGGCAGCGCCAGCCGTTCGCGGCGGATGTCGCGATGGACCGCGGCGGTCTGGGCCGAGAAGCCGATCTCGAGATCGATGATCCCGCAGGTGGCCACCAGCCCATCGACCAGCAGCGGCTCGAGACGGGCACGCACGGCGGCGTCCGGCATGCGTGCCAGTGCACTCTTGTCCGCTAGGTAGGCGGGCCTCAGCGCCACGCGCCGGCCATGATGTCATCGTCGTCGAGGTCCAGACCCTGCATGCTGGGTCCGACGCCGTGAGGCCGGCACCGGACTCCGGGTGACGATCCTCTCGTCCACCTCGCGTACAGGCCGATCTCCACGCTCGCTGACCGGCGACCTGGTGTCACGAATGGTTACGCGAAGCCTGCGGACAGCCACCGAGGCGGATACCCGAAAAAGCAGAATCCGGCCTACCAGAGGGGTCGACAAGGCCGGATCTGTGTTGCGCGCTGGGACGGAACGGTGGTCACGCCTGGTGACGACTTGTCCTGTGTCAAGGACCGCTGGCGGCTCGCGGTCACGCGGCTGTCAGCGGCGGCCTTCTTCCGGAAGCCGCTCAGGATCCGAGGTGACGCCGGTGACGTCCCTGGCATTGATGTCCGGGAGCCCGATGACGCGGTCCCTGCCCTCGGCCTTGGCGGTGTAGAGGGCGAGGTCGGCGCGTCGCATCAGCGAACGCGAGTCGTCGTCGGCAGCATGCGTAGCCACGCCGAAGCTGGCCGTCACCTGTCCGACGGTGGGCATGGGCGTTTCTGCGATCGCCTGTCGGCAACGCTCGGCCAGCGCGCAAGCAGCCACATGGCCGGTGTTGGGAGCCAGGAGGAGGAACTCTTCACCTCCCCATCGTCCCAGCAGATCGGCGTCACGGACTTGCGCAGCGAGCCGCCGAACCGTCTCAACGAGGACCTGGTCACCGATCGCGTGACCGTGGTCGTCGTTCACGGCCTTGAACAGATCGAGATCGATCAGGATCAGCGACAACGGCTGGTCGTAGCGGCGTGACTGGGCGACCAACCGGCCGAGTTCATCATCGAGACGGCGCCGGTTCGCGACCCCCGTGAGCGGGTCGGTGGTGGCCTGCTCGGCGAGCATGTCGGCTCTGGCCCGTTCCCTGGTGAGCTGCTCGAGGCGGGAGGCGAGGAGGCGGATCATGGTGATGAGCACGGCGTAGCTGACGGCCATGCTGAGCGCGACGGGCGACCCCGGATGCGAACCACGCCCGAGCAGGGCGTCGACGATGACGTTGCCGTACAGGCCGATGAAGACCAGGTAGATCAGCAGGCTGACCTGCAGACCGCGTCGCGTACCGAAGACGACGAACGCGACGGGGAAGCTGACAGCGAGCTGGACGGCCAGCGACATCGAGTCCCCGAGGCTGCCGACGTCCGGGAGGATCCCGAGCCGCCAGAGCACCAGACGGCTGAACACCACGGCCACGAGGGCGAGTAGTGCCAAGGGACCGACGACCCGCACGGGTATCAGACGACGCCAACAACCGATCAGCAGCAAACCGAGGTAGACCAGCAGCGCCGGGACCGCAACATCCAAGAACGGGCCCAGCGTTCCGTTCAGCACCCAGACGATCGCCGCAGACGACCAGATGATCGCGATAGACACGAGGTAGGCGCGGCGCAGCCCGGCCCCGTTCGCATCGTGGACGTCCGACGGCAAACGCACCTGCACCCGATCTCCGGCTGATCAACCTACCCGCACGGCATGCAGGTCAACAGCCCCCTTCTCGGCAGATCAGCCCGAGGCAGAAACCTCGTTGACGTACGCGGTGATGATCTTGGTGACGAAGGCGTCCTCGAGGGGGGCGTGCGCCAGGACGCGGCGGTAGAAGAGCGGACCGGCGAGCCGGGCGATCGTGGTGTCGAGGTCGTGGTCCGCGGGAAGCTCCTCGCGTTCGATGGCAGCCTCGAGTGCTCGGCGGAGTCCGGCGGTGCCCGCTGCGAGCAGTTCTGCCTTGGTGCCGCGGAGCTCGGCATCCCACTCGGCGCGTCCGATCAGCGCGACGAGTTCGGGGACCAGCGGTGAGCTGCTCAGGGTGCGCTGCAGGCGTTGGAGCTCCTTGGCGAGGTCCGTGGCGAGATCACCGCTGCTCTGCCAGTGACGCGGGACCTCGACCTCGGCGAGTGCGTGCAGCAGCAGGTCCGTGCGTGTGGGCCAGTGGCGGTAGACGGTGGCCCGGCCGACTCCAGCCTCGGCGGCGACCTGCTGGTGGGAGACGCCCTCGAAGCCAGCGCGCTGCACGAGTGAACGCACCGCCTCGCGCACGGCGTGGCGGGTCCGGGTGACCCGGGGGTCCTCGGCCTCGACGGATGTGGCCATGTCAGGGGCCGGTCCACGGTGGGACATATCGGCTCGATCGGAGACGTCGTCGCTGGTCAGACTTGCGAGACATATCGTATCAGAGTAGTCTACGAGACAGAGCGTCTCACAAAGTGCCGTGTCCGCGGCACCGGGGGCGCATGGCAGCGGAGGTGCTCGTGACGGGTTGGCTGTATCGAGTCGGGACGTGGACCGCGCAGCACCGCCGTCGTGTCGTCGTGGTGTGGGTGGTCACGGTGGCCATCCTGATCGGGATCGCGCAGAACCTGGGGGGGGAGTTCAGCGAGGAGTTCGGGATTCCGGAAACGGAGTCCTACGCCGCACAGGAGATCCTGGAAGATCGGTTCCCGGAGCAGTCGGGCGGTTCGGCCCGTGTGGTGTTCCATTCGCCGGACGGGCCGCTGACCGAGACCGACCAGGCCGCCGCCGTGGTGGCCACGCTCGGATCGGTGGGCGAGATCCCGGCGGTCGCGGTGGTCGGTGACCCGCTTCAGGGCCGCGGCGGGTCGCTGTCGGCCGATGGCACGATCGGCTTCGCCGACGTGCGCTACAGCCTGCCGATCGGCGAGTTGGGCTCGGACGCGGTCGACGAGCTCGATGCGGCGGTCGAGGTCGGACGTGAGCTCGGCCTGGAGGTGGAGCTCAACGGTGAGCTGCCGTCCTACTTCCAGTCACCGGAGCTGGGCGGTGCCGGGCTGGCGTTCAAGATCGGCGCCGCGCTCGTGATCATGCTCATCGCGTTCGGCTCCGTCATCGCAACCGGGCTCCCGCTCGGCCTCGCCCTGTTCGGGCTGGCAGCTGGCGCCGGACTGATCCAGCTGCTCGCGGCCGTCGTCGACGTGCCCTCCGCCAGCCTGCTCCTCGGCGTCATGCTCGGGCTGGGTGCCGGGATCGACTACGCCCTGTTCATCGTGACCCGCCACCGCCAGAACCTCGCCGAGGGCACTGAGGTGATGGACTCCATCGGGCGCTCCCTCGCCACGGCGGGCCAAGCGGTCGTCTTCGCCGGAGGGACGGTCATCATCGCGATCGGCGGGCTGGTGGTCGCCGGTATCCCGGCCGCGACGATCATGGGTGCATCCGCAGCGATCGTGGTCGCGGTGATGGTGCTCGCCTCGATCACCCTGCTGCCCGCCCTGCTCGGGTTCGCCGGCGAGCGCATCGACCGGTTCCGGCTGCCCGGCATGCAGGCACGGGTCGAGGCCGGCGAGAACAACGTCTGGGGCCGCTGGGCCCGCCACGTCGCGCAGCGCCCATGGCGCTACCTGCTCGCCAGTGTGCTGCTGCTGGGATTCCTCGCGGTTCCGGTCCTCGACATGCGGCTGGCCATGCCCGACGCCTCGACCGCGGCCGAGGACTCCACCCGTCGACAGGCCCACGAACTGCTGGTCGAGGGGTTCGGGGCCGGGTTCTCCGGCCCCCTGATCCTCACCATCGACCTCCCCGACGATGACGCAGAGGCAACCCTCGCCGCCCTCGGCGAAGCGATCGCGGACGATACGCAGGTGGCGCAGGTGTCCCCGCCGATGCCCAACAGTGTCGGCGACACCGCGGTGATGCAGATCACCCCCGTCACCGGCCCGTCCGAGCAGGAGACCGAGGACCTGGTCCACCGGCTCCGCGAGGACACCATCCCCGGCGTACTCGACGGCACCGACGGGGCCGCCTACGTCGGTGGGATCACCGCCAGCAACATCGACCTCACCGACCGCGCCAGCGATCGGCTGCCGTGGTTCATCGCCACCATCATCGCGCTGTCGCTGCTGCTGCTGATGATGGTGTTCCGGTCCGTGTGGGTGCCAATCAAGGCGGCCGCGATGAACATCCTGTCGATCGGTGCCGGCTACGGCGCCGTTGTGGCGGTGTTCCAGTGGGAATGGCTCGGGGGATTGTTCGGCCTCGACGGTCCCGTTCCGGTCGTGTCGATGGTCCCGATGCTGATGTTCGCGATCCTCTTCGGGCTCTCGATGGACTACGAGGTGTTCCTGCTCTCACGTACCCGCGAGGAGTTCCTGAGATCCGGTGACAACACCGGCAGCGTCGTCGCGGGCATCTCCAACACCGCCCGGGTCATCACCTCGGCCGCACTGATCATGATCGTGGTGTTCATCGGGTTCGCACTCGGTGACAACATCATCATCCAGCAGATCGGCCTCGGTCTGGCCGTCGCCGTGTTCATCGACGCCACGATCGTCCGCGTCGCGCTCGTGCCCTCCACCATGGTCCTGCTGGGAGACCGCAACTGGTGGATGCCGGCCTGGCTCGACCGACTCCTCCCCCACCTCGACATCGAGGGCGAAGCCGGCCTCCCCCACACCGACCAGGCTCGTGACCCGACCGTGACGACCACCGCACTGCTGCTCCTGCTGTTGACCCGCCAGATCGAGCAGGACGCTCGCCGGGTCGACGAGGGTGGCCCGGCGACCAGACTCCTCACCGCAGCCGCAGCCCTGGGATCGCGCGCTGGGCCGTCCGGTGCCGACAGCGCGGAGATCGCCGCCCGAGCACGACGGACGATCCGTTCCCAGCTCGAACCCCTCGCCAACGCGACCGCCGACGCTGCTGCGCCGACAGAACCCGAGAGGACCGACCATGCCGACCGCTGACCGACTCCGCCCAACACCGTTCATCGCCGGCCTCGCCGGCGCGACCAGCGTCATCCTCATCGGTATCTGGCTGGCCACCGCCCCCTTCGCAGTCGGCTACCAACCCGACGGCGCCGACTGGGTCGACGCCACCATCGTCGGCGTCGCCACCGGCGCCGGGGTGATCCTCCTGGGACTGGTCACCCTCATCGTCGTCGCCGGGGCCCTGCGCGCCGAGGTCCGTCGTCGCGGCCTGGCCCCCAGCGCCCAGCCCGCACCCACCGACGGCGATGCGGGCGTCGATGGCGACGGCGACCAACAGCCCCCGATCCAGGCGGGTGACCTGGACACGGTCCTGGCTTCGCTCGCTGCGGCACTGCTGGAGGACGTCCGCGACGGGGATCAGACGCGCGAACCCGACACCACTCGTCGCCACCAGACCGTCACCTTCCCGACCGCCCAACGCCGGGACACGTGACCGGGAGGACCCACCATGCAGACCCGCATCCGCACCGCCATCATCCTGTTGATCATCACCGGTCTCACCGGCATCTGGCTCGTACTCGCACCGTTCATCCTCGGCTACCAGCCCATCGGCGACCCCTGGATCACCGCCACCACCCACCACGTGGCGACCGGCACCGTGCTCACCCTCGTCAGCTTGACGACCGTGCTCACCATCATCGGTGGTGCACTCCGCTTCCTGGATGGCACGGCCGAGGCTGCGGCGATGCCCGACCGCAGCCACCTCGGTGCGCGGGAACGCGAGGCGCACGAGGAGCGTGACGCATGGAACCGTGGCTAGGCCTGCTCGTCGTGGTGGTAGCCCTGATCGGCGCGTTCACGGCCCTGCGTGCCCGACGCCCCAGGTCGAAGACCGGCGACGTCGTGCTGCGCATCGACACCAGCAACGATCCCAACGTGCCGCTCACGGTCGTCAACGCTGGGCACGAACCCATCTTCGGGCTGGAAGCAACCCTGCGCTTCGAAGGGCGCACTGCCCGACCCGAACAGGTGATGGAACGATTTCGCCGTGCCCTGGTCCTGCTGTCTGGCGAGCGCCTGGCCTTCCCCCTCCCCGAGGACATCGCGGGCGCAGAGGCAGCCGAGCACGCCACGCTCGTCCGGCGGGTCCGACTGGAAGCGGTCGCCCGCGACTCGAGAGGCCGCCCCGTCGAAGCCCACGACGTCCTCGACGACCCGCTCACGTGGATCGAGTCCGAGCGCCGCTCGCGATCGGCCGTGCACACGAGCCCGCCCCGCAAGGACGACCGATAGCTGGGCAAGAGCCCCCCATCCGCTCGACCCCAGGAGGCACCGCCGATGGGCCACGGCCACAACGAGACATGGATCGACGCGGCCCCGCACGACGTCTACCGCTCCCTGGCCGACTTCCGCCTTCACCCACGGTGGAGGCCACCGTTAGCCGTCGAGCCAGACCGGTCGGGGCGCGGGACCCGTGTCGTGCGCACGGCAGCGGCAGACTTCCGATGGTGGATACTGCAGCTACTGCGGCCCATCGTCTACCGGACGCTGGTCCCACACATGCTCGGTCGCGACCTGCAGGCGCTCAAGGCGACCATCGAGACCGACATCAGCGACAACCTGAACGACTCCGGGGCCCCCCGGGATCCCTCCAACGCGCCGTGAGCGCACGTCAGGCGCCATCATGAACCGCACCGCCTGGATCCTGCAGATCCTCCTCGCCATCTACTTCCTGGCAACCGGCGTGATCCACCTCGTCGTCCCCGACGGCCTCCCCGACGCGATGACGTGGATGTACGACCTGTCGACGCCGCTCCACTGGGTCGCCGGGCTCGCCGAGATCGCCGGCGGCCTCGGCCTCGTGCTCCCGGCAGCCACACGCATCGCCCCCCGCCTGACACCACTGGCGGCCTCGGGCCTCGTCGTGGTCATGCTGTCGGCCGCCGTGTGGCACGCAACCCGAGGCGAGGTACAGAGCATCGTCGGAAACATCGTCGTGTCCGCCCTGCTCATCCTCATCGCCTACGTGCGCACCCGCACCCATCCCATCGAGGCCCGTTGAGCAACACGGTGGCGCCGACGGCAACGCCGAGCCGCCTGGGACGTCGCGAGCCCCACCGACGTCCAACGAACCGAGAGCTTGAGTGAGCGGTCGAGCCCCTCAGAGATGTTCGACCGGCTAGCTGGACCTGGAACCGAGGAGGGAAACCGGCAC
>SLDB01000132.1 GCA_007125475.1 Nitriliruptoraceae bacterium
CGTCGGCGGCCGCCGACACCGGCGTCGCGGTCGCCCGCCACGGCGCGGCGTAGGTGACCTCGTGACCGGCGGCGGTCAGCGCCCGGATCTGGCGGTGGTGGATCCGGGCGTCCAGCGGGGTGTGCACGACGGTGACGACCAGGACACGCACCCCGTCACCGCCCGTCGCAGGTCGTCGCCACCGCTCAGAGGCTCACGACGTTGGCGGCCGACACGCCACCGCGGCGGTAGACGCCGCGGGTGTCGAACACCCGGGGTGCGGCGGCGGCCACCGCGGCGTAGTCCACGGCGTCGTGGTCGGTGAGGATCACGACCAGGTCGGCGTCGCCGAGCTCGGCGACGTCGTCGACGACCTCGAAGCCGTGGGAGCGGATCCGCTCGGCCGGCACGTGCGGGTCCAGGACGCGGATCCCGACACCGCGCCGGGCCAGCAGTCGCAGCACGTCCATCGACGGCGACTCGCGGTCGTCGGCGATGTTGCGCTTGTAGGCGATCCCGACCCCGACGATGGTGGACTCGCGCAACGCCAGGCCGGCGTCGTTGAGGATCGCGGTGATCCGCCCGACGACGTACTCGGGCATGTGCAGGTTGACGTCCTCGGCGAGGTCGATGAACCGGGTGGCGACCTTCAGCTCCCGGGCGCGCCAGGCCAGGAACTGCGGGTCCAGCGGGATGCAATGGCCACCGACCCCGGGGCCGGGGTAGAAGGGCTGGAACCCGAACGGCTTCGTCGCCGCGGCGTCGATCACCTCCCAGATGTCGATGTCGAAGACGTCGGCGACCTGGGCGAGCTCGTTCACCATCGCGATGTTCACCGCGCGGTAGGTGTTCTCCAGCAGCTTGGTGAGCTCGGCGGCACGGGCCGAGGAGACGACGTGGACGTCGTCGACCAGCCGGGCGTACGCCGCGGCGCCGACCGCGCCGGAGACCGGGGTCACCCCGCCGACGACCTTGGGGATCTCGGAGGTGTGCAGGGTGTTGCCGGGGTCGACACGTTCCGGCGGGAAGGTGACGAAGACGTCCTCGTCGACGGTGAGCCCGGCCCCCTCGACCGCCGGCAGCAGGTACTCCTCGGTGGTGCCCGGGTAGGTGGTGGACTCCAGGGAGATCAGTTGGCCGGGCCGGGCGTGGTCGGCGACGGTCGCCGCGGCCGACTCGATGAACGTCATGTCGGGCTGGCGGTTGCGTCCCAGCGGGGAGGGGACGGCGATGAAGATCGCGTCGGCCTCGGCGAGGACGGCCGCGTCGGTGGTGAACCGCGCCCCGGCCGCCAGTGCCTCGGCGAGCTCGGCGTCGGTGACGTCCTCGACGTGGCTCACCCCGGCGTTGATCTGGGCGACCTTCTCCTCGGAGACGTCGTAGCCGACGACGTCGAGGCCGCGGGCGGCGGCGGTGACCGCCAGGGGCAGGCCCACGTAGCCCAACCCGATCACCCCGGCGGTCCACCGTGTCTCACGGAACGTCGCCACCCGCGCCGCGGCGGCGTCGGGGAGGACCTCGGGGGTCGCGTCGGTCGGGCGCTGGGGCATGTCGGCTCTCGGGCGGGGTCGGCGGGCAGCGGAGCCTACCGGTCCGCCCCCGGCTTCTCCCGGGCCTCGCGCATGTGCTCGCGGTAGTGCTTGACGACGGTGCGTGGCGCGCCGTCCTCACGGATCCGGCCCTTGTGGAACCACAGCACGCGGGTGCAGGTCTCGCGGATCGTGCCGAGCGAGTGGCTGACCAGGAACACCGTCCCGCTGCGTTCGCGGAGCTCGGCGATCCGCTGCTGGCTCTTCTCGCGGAACACCTCGTCGCCGACCGAGAGCGCCTCGTCGATGAGGAGGATCTCCGGCTCGATGGAGGTCGCGATCGCGAAGTGCAGCCGGGCCCGCATCCCCGACGAGTAGGTGCGGATCGGCAGGTCGATGAAGTCCTCGAGCTCGGTGAACGCGATGATGTCGTCGAGGCGCTCCTCGACCTCCCGGCGGGTCAGCCCGAGCGCCAACCCCCCCAGCACGATGTTGCGCCGCCCGGAGACGGTCGGCCGAAGCGCCGCGCTCACGCCCAGCAGCGACGGCTGGCTCGAGGCGTACACCGCCCCCTGCGTCGGCGGGAGCACCCCCGCGATCGCCTGCAGCAGGGTGGACTTGCCCGAGCCGTTGTGCCCGATCACCCCGATCGACTCGCCCTGGTAGGCGGTGAGGTCGACGCCGCGGACCGCCTTGATCTCCCGGAACGACGGGCGCCTGGCCCCGGCGGTCAGGACCTCGCGCAGCCGGGGCCGGCGGTCCTCGTACACCCGGTAGTGCACGTGGAGGTCGTCGACGTGGACGGTGACGTTGCCGGGTTCGGTGGCGATGGGGCGCACCGGCGGCGCGGCGGTCTCAGCCACGGCCGTACCCCTTCTCGCCGGCACGGAACACCAGGAACCCGACGACGAGGGCGATCACGGTCCACACGGCCGCCGACAACCACAGCCACTCGATGTGCGGGACCTGGTAGGAGGTCATCAGTGCGTGCCGCCACAGGCTGATCAGGCAGTAGAACGGGTTGAGGATGAAGATCAGCTCCACCCACCAGATCTCGAAGATCGGGAACCGGTCGTCGACGGCGTAGAGCACCCCGGAGCCGTAGAACACCAACCGGAACAGGAACGGCAGCAGGTTGAGGGTGTCACGGAACGCGTCGGCGGCCCGGGCGGCCATGAACGACACCCCCAGGACGAACAGCAGCTGCAGCACGAACGCGGGGACGATCAGCACCCAGTCGGGGCGGATGCCCTCACCGGTGGACAGCGCGATGATCGCCATCACCACGACCCCGGGAAGGAACGCCAGCGTCTGCTGCAGCACCGTCGAGATCGGCAGCAGGGCCCGGGGGAACTGCAGCGAACGGATCAGCCCTTCGTTCCCGACGATCGTGTTCGCCCCGCCGGTCACCGCCTTCTGCATCCAGTGGTAGGTCAGCACCCCGATCGCGAGGAACGCGATGAAGTTCTCCAGCCCCCGGGTGGCGTCGAGGATGACGTCGAACACCAGGTAGTAGATCGCGGTGAGCAGGATCGGGTTGAGCAGGTGCCAGGCGTGGCCCAGCGCGGTGTCCATGTGCTGGGCCCGCAGCTCGCTGACCGCGTTCTCCCGGGCGAACTGCCGACGCGCCCACAGCTGACGCAGGTAGTCGGGGACCGACGGGGTACCACCGAGGCGGACCAGCCCGGCGGGCGGCGTGGAGCTGGCGGTCGGCACGGGGAACGGCTCACTGCGTGGAGATCCGGGGCACGGACGGCCCGGAGCATACTCTCTCCGACCACGCCGGCCCGCCGACCGGTGGAGGGAGGCAGGGTGGATCCGCACGACACCGATCCGGGACGCATCGAGGCCGCACGCCTTCGCTACGAGCTGTCCCGGCTC
>SLDB01000224.1 GCA_007125475.1 Nitriliruptoraceae bacterium
AGGTACTCGGCGAAGCCACCGTCCACGGTGATGCCCGGCGTGAGCCGGTCTGGCGCAGCGGTGTCGAGTCCGTCCCGCTCGGCGGCGCTCAGCCCGCTGCTGACGAACGGGAAACAGAGCACCGCATCACCCACGGCAACCGTTCGGACGAGCGCACCCACCTCGTGCACCCACCCGGCGTTCTCGTGGCCGAGTACGAGCGGGCACGGTCCGGGCATCTGACCGGTCATGAGGTGCAGATCCGTGCGACACACGCCGGCGGCGGCAACCTCGACGACGACGTCGAACGGGCCGACGGCACGGGGTGGGTCGCGGTGCTCCAGGTGGAGGGGGTGGTCGGCGAGCGGCGTTCCGGCGGATCGCATCACCATTGCTCGCATCTGTGCATTCCCCTCGCCGGCCGCTCGGTCGACGGGCTCGACCGCTGGCGGAACAGGCGCAAAGAATATAGCGTTCAACCCATGTGCACAACCGGTGTGCGGCGGTTCTCCGACGGTAGCTACGTCCTGTTCAAGAACAAGGACTTCGGGCGGACCCACCTCGACGATCGGCTCTGGCTGGACCACGACCTGTTCGGTGTCCTCGGCATGACCACCTGGGAGCGCGATGATCCGTCGCTCGACGTCCACTCCGGTTTCTCCGTCGGCGCCAACCGCCACGGCCTCCTCTGCTGCGACTCGAACGTGGCGACACTCGATCACCACGTCAACTACGACGTCATCACCGAGATCGCGCTCCGCGAGGGCACCGACGTCGCGACAGCCGTGGCGGCGGTCCGCGCCGCATGCCAGCGATCACCGGTGTCGTGGGCCAACCTGGTCCTGATCGACGCCCACTCGGCCGCCGGAGTGGAGATCCGTGGCACCACCGCCCACGTGGTTCCCTTCGAAGGCCCGACGGCCCGCTCCAACCACCACGTCGAGCTCGGCCCACACGACCGCGGCCAGAACTCGGAGACCTCTGCCGACCGGCTGGCCTCGGCGCAGCGACGTGTCGACGCTGCCCGCGACCTCGACCACGTGTTCGAGCTGCTGAGTTCCCACGACGGCGACGGCTCCGGCGTGTGCAACCACCGCGATCTCACCACCGTCTACAGCTACGTGCTGCACGTCCACCACGGTGTGTGCAACCTGCACGTGACCCAGGGGCAGCCGTGCCGGAACGGGCGGACGGAGCTGACGATCCCCTTCGGTGATCGGTTCGATCAGCAGTCAGCAGCGACGTTCCTCCGGGAGTACCCGACCCACCACATCGACAACGCGGCCACGGCAGCGATCGGCTGAGACCGGTCCGGATCGAGACCCGTGCGTCACGACTCGGCCCCCGATCCGCTCGGACTGCGCCGTCGGCGGTTCCCCGACGAGCCGCTTCGCCCGCACATCCGCGTCGGCGTGGCGTCGGTGCAGCACGAGAGCAACAGCTTCGCGCCGGGCACCACGGGCATCGAGGCGTTCCGGATCGTCGAGGGCGCCGGACTCGACCGGATGGCCGACACGAACACCGAGCTCGCTGGCGCCGTGGCCGAGCTGCGCGAACGCGGCGCAGACCCCGTACCGCTCCTGGCTGCTCACGCCCTACCGTCTGCGCCGCTCACCGAGGAAGCGGGACGACAACTCATCGATCGGCTCGAACGAGCCGTGCGCAACGCAGGTCAGCTCGATGCGCTGGTGCTCGCCCTGCACGGAGCGGCCAGCACGGTGGAAGATCCGGCGTTCGACCGCACCCTGTTGCACGTCGCCATGGGAGCTGCCGGGCCTGACGTGGTCGTGGCGCTGTCGCTCGATCTGCATGCCAACGTCACCGCAGACCTGCTCACCGGGGTCGGGGCGGTCGTGGGTTACGCCACGAATCCGCATGTCGACCAGCGAGCGGTCGGCCGGCGCGCCGCGGAGTTGCTCAGCGCGATCCTGGCCGGCTCGGTGCATCCGGTGACCGCCGTGTCGTCGTGCCCGGCACTGTTCCCCGACGAAACGCTCCGGGTCCCGGGCGGTGTGCTGGCCCAGGTTCTCAGCGAAGGACTCGAGGCGACGGCGTCGCACGTCGGCGGGGCCGCCCTCGCCTCTGTCCTCGAGATCGGGGTGTTCCCCACGCAGCCATGGCTCGACGCTCCCGGCGCCGGGTTCACCGTCACCGTGACGTGCGACGGAGATGCCCTGTGTGCGGCGGTCGTGGCCGAGCGCCTGACGCGTGCCGTGTGGGAGCGACGTGAGGAGTTCACCGTTCCCGAGCTCCTGTCGCCCGGTGAGGCGCTGCGCCGGGCGCACGCCGTGCGCACCCGACCCGCAGTGGTCACCGAGTCGGCCGATGCGCCGACTGCGGGCGCCGCCGGCGACGGCACCGGAGTGCTCTCGGTGCTGCTGCACGATGGGTTCCGCGGCCGGGTGATGCTGACGATCGTCGACCCGGCAGCCGTGGCTGCGTGCCATCAGGTGCTTCCGGGGACGCCGATCGCACTGTCCGTCGGTGCGAGCGTCGATCCTCGGTGGTCCGAACCGGTCGATCTCTCCGGCACCGTCTCCCGATCGGGCGACGGTGACCACCCGCTCCGGGGTGTCGGCTACGAGGGCATGCACGTGTCGATGGGGCGCTTTGCCGTCGTGTCGGTCCCGCTCCCGGGCCCCGGGGTGTTGGACCTGCTCGTCACAGAGGCGCCAGCGTGGTCGGCGGACCCGGGGGCGTGGCAGCACGCCGGTCTCGATCCGGCGTCGGCGGACCTGCTCGTCGTGCGATCCTGCACCGACTACCTCGCGAACTTCCCACACGCCGCCGGGGAGCCGCTGATCGCCGACGTGGCCGGACCGGCGCCGTGTCAGCTACGTCGGCTCCGCTTCCGGAGCATCGACCCGCTCCCCCACCCCCTGCGACACTGGGACGACACCGAAGACCGAAATGCTATAATAACTCGCCATGCATGAGTTCCGATCGGAGGTGCCCGGGCTGTGTGACCCGCCAGAGCCGTACTCGTACTCTGTTCGTGCCGGGAACACGGTCTATCTGGCAGGTCAGGTCGCGCTCGACGTCGACGGCCGGATCGTCGGCACGACCGTGGCCGAGCAGGCCGAGCAGGTCTGGGACAACATCGAGGCCGTGCTCCGCGACGTCGGCGGCTCACTCGCCGACATCGTGAAGATCAACTACTTCCTGCAGGACGTGCGTGCCCTTCCCGAGGAGATCGAGGTCCGGACGCGTCGCTTCGCACCCGACCGTCTTCCGGCGGTCACGGCGGTCCAGGCGGCCGCTCTGGGGTTGCCCGGCCTCCTGATGGAAGTCGAGGTCGTGGCGGTGCTCGGCGATGCCTGAGTGGACCGACGAGGCCGTCGAACGCCACGTCGCGCTCCGGCTGCAGCAGACCGGACTGACCGGCCCGGAGTTCGACCGGG
>SLDB01000382.1 GCA_007125475.1 Nitriliruptoraceae bacterium
CACCGACGGCCGCGAACCGATCCGCGCCACGTCCCAGGGCTGTGAGGACGTCGAGTTCTACTGGCAGGACAACGACTGCACACCGGCGACGTTGATCGAGCTCGACGACGTGATCTCCGGCGGACCGCCCCCGGACGGGATCCCGCCGATCGACGACCCGCGGTTCGAGACGGTCGACGAAGCCGCCGAATGGCTCGAGGACGACAGCCCCGTCATGGTCGTCGAGGCCGACGACGAGGTCCGCGCCTACCCGCTGGCGATCCTGACCTGGCACGAGATCGTCAACGACGAGATCGGCTCGACCCCGATGGTCGTGACCTACTGCCCGCTGTGCAACTCCGCCCTGGCCTTCGAGCGGGAGCTCACCACCACCGACGGCGACGACCTCACCCTCGATTTCGGGACCTCCGGACGGCTCTACAAGTCGAACCTGCTGATGTACGACCGTCAGACACACACCATCTGGACCCAGTTCGACGGCGAGGGGGTGATCGGCGAAGACCTCCTCGGCGAACGCCTCGAACGCGTACCGGCGTGGCTCCTCGGGTTCGAGGAGTTCGCCAGCTCCCACCCGGACGCCCCGGTGCTCTCCCGCGAGACCGGTCACTCCCGTGACTACGGGCGAAACCCGTACGCCGGCTACGACGGCGAGGACTCCCAGCCATTCCTCTTCGACGGCGAGGTGGACGGCCGGTTCCCGGCGATGACCCGCGTGGTCGGGATCGAACGCGGTGACGACTCGCTGGCGGTGATCCTCGAGGACCTCGCCGAACAGGGCGTGGTCGAGACCAGCGTCGACGGCGACGACATCGTCGTGTTGTGGACCCCCGGTCAGGCGAGCGCCCTGGATGCGACCATCGTCGACCAGGGCCGGGACGTCGGCCAGACCGGCGCGTTCCACGCCCGCCTGCCCTCGGGTGACGAGGTCGACCTCGAGGCCGCTGACGGACGGTTCGTCGACACCATCAGCGGCTCGACGTTCGACGTCCGCGGCCGTGCCGTGGAGGGCCCGCTGGAGGGCGAACGCCTCGAACCGGTGATCCACGACGACACGTTCTGGTTCGTATGGACCGCGTTCCGCGAGGGCACGCGTGTGCTGGAGCCGTGACCCCACGACGGCGAGAGACCCCCGCCGACCGGGCGACCACGGCACCCCTGGCATGCAGGCTTCGTTCATGCCAAAGTTGCAGGCGCACGTACGTGGACCGGACGAGCGTCGACCGGACAGGACCACGCCATGGACGCCGACGAACTTCGAGCCGTGCAGGCCCCGCTGAAAGATCGCTACCGGGACGACCCCGACAGCGCCGTGATCACGCTCACCGCCGACGGCGACCTCGGTGCTGACGGTGTGACCTGCTCGATCGACACCGGACGCGCACTCGTCGAGGCGGGGCTGCACCCGGCGACCGGTGGGGACGGTCTAGCCGCCTGCTCCGGTGACCTCCTCCTCGAGGCCCTCGCCGCCTGTGCCGGGGTGACGTTGCGCGCCGTCGCCACGGCGCTCGGCGTGCAGATCCACGTGGGCCGGGTCCACGCCGAAGGCGATCTCGACGTCCGCGGCACCCTGGGGGTGGACCGAGACGCCCCGGTCGGCTTCCGCTCGATCCGGGTGACCTTCGACCTCGAAACCGACGCGGACCCCGAAACCTTGAGCAAGCTGCTGGAGCTCACCGAGCGGTACTGCGTCGTGCACCAGACGATCGCGCGGTCACCGGTGCCGTCGATGGAGATCACCGCTCCGAGCGTCCACGATCAGGCCCTGGGCTAGCTGGGCCTACGGCGGCCTCGGCAGCTGAGACGGCGGCGGTTGTGGCGGTGGGAGTCGGGGGATGTCGTGGCGGCGCTCGTGGCGGCGGTTGTGGCGGCGGTTGTGGCGGCGGTTGTGGCGGCGGTTGTGGCGGCGGCGTCCGACGTCGACGCCGGAGTCGGCGTCCTACGATGGTGCGGAACCCGCCGCGGGAGGGTGTGGTCGGACCCGAACACCTCCTCGTCGTGCCCGACGACACCGAGATCGCCCGGGTGCGCAGCTTCGTCACCGACGCCTGCTCCCGCGCCGGTGCTGAACGGGACGTCGCCCACCGCCTCGAGCTCGCCGCCAACGAGGTGTGTGCCAACGTCATCGAGCACGGCCACCCGGCGTCACCGATCGAGGTCTCGCTGATCCGACACGCCGATGAGACACGCCTCACCATCAGCGATGACGGCGCCGCGTTCGACCCCCGCACGATCCCCCCCGTCGACGTCGCCGCGGGGATCGAACGGCCGGCCAGGGGGTTGGGGTGGCACCTGGTCGTCCACGCGGTCGACGTTGTGGAGTACGAGCGGCAGCGGGGCCGCAACCGGCTCACCCTGGTGGTCGGTGATCAGGCCGGCGCACCGAGGTAGCGGGCTGCGGGGGACGGTCTCCGCAGCACTCTCTCCGGCACGGCCCCGAGCTCGTCCGGCTTCGGCGGTCGGTCCTTGGAACCTCGGCGGGCAGCCGTCGGTGTTCATGCCGTGGCGATCGGTTCCCGGAGGTGCCGCCCCGGCGGTGAGGCCCGCGGGTCACGCCGAGGTGGTCACGCCGAGGTGGTCACGCCGAGGTGGTAGCGCCGAGGTGGTTGCGCCGTGGCGGTCACGCCGTGGCGGTCACGCGAGCGCGGCATCGGCGGTGCGAGCTACGGCCGTTGGCCATGCGTAGTGCTCCCTTGACCACGCAGGTGAGCCGGGGGCGTCGGCCGAGTACGTCACCGACGTCGCCGGAAGTCGGCTCGTTCCACAGGGTGCGAGGACCGGCGCCCACGATGTCGCACCAGCGTGGCAGACTTCCAAGCACGTCGAACATACGTTCGACTCAACGGCGATCTGACCCGTCTGCAGATGCGCGCTTCTGGCGGACGGTGGCACCACCGGTAGGGAGGGTGATCATGGCGCAACTGGCCCTTCCGACGGCATCGACCGGCTCGACGTCTCCCTCGGCAGCTCCGGCCACGGAGCCACCTCCCCCCGACACCAGCGCTCCCCCGGACACCGGCGCTCCTCCCTCATCCCCGCGCCCTGCGGGTACGCGGCCGGCGACAACTCCGCGTGCGGACGCATCCGGCTCCCAGCGGGAGTCCGGCATGGCCGACCCCGCGCTGTCCAGCCTCTCGGCGTCGGTCGACACGGTGATCGCCCGGGCGGTTGACGACCTCGACGAGACCGAGGTACGGGCGGAGCTCACGCTGTTGGAAACGGCGGTGCGCCGGTTGTCCGCCCGACAGGCACGCCTGGTGGCTTCCCTGACGTCCCGACGTACGGCAGCCGCGATCGACGCCGGCGAAAGCCGACCACGTGCCGGTCGCCGGGCCGACGTCGAGGTACGGGGGGAGCTGACCGGGATCCTGCAGTGGGA
>SLDB01000044.1 GCA_007125475.1 Nitriliruptoraceae bacterium
AACCACGGGCTCTCCACCGGGGCGCTGTTCCTCCTCATCGGCTTCCTCTACGACCGTCGGCACACCCGGCTCATCGCCGACTTCGGAGGGCTGGCCAGGCAGGTGCCGGTCCTGGCGGGGCTGTGGCTCGTCGTCTCGCTGTCCTCGCTGGCACTGCCGGGGTTGAACGGCTTCGTCGGAGAGTTCCCGATCCTGCTTGGCACGTTCCAGGAGCACCGTCTGGCGGCCGTCCTCGCCGCGTTCGGCGCGGTTCTGGCCGCCGTGTACCTGCTGTGGGCGTACCAGCGCATCTTCCACGGCCCCCTCGAGGGCGCCGAGAACCTCGCGACCACTGATCTCAACCGGCGGGAGGTCGGCGTCCTCGCCCCGCTCGTCGTGCTCATCATCGCGATCGGTGTGCACCCCCAGCCGGTGTACGACCTCGTCGAACCCTCCGTCGACCGTGTCCTGACCGAGGTCGGCGTCCTCGAGGTGCCGACCGAGGCCGCCGCCGTCACCAGCGAGGAGGGCTGACCCGTGGTCCTCGCCCAAGACGCCACCACCCTCGACGTCCCCGACGTCGCGTGGTCGAGCTTCGCCCCGGAGCTGCTGCTCACCGCCGCGGCGCTGGTGCTCCTGCTGGTGGCCATCGCCCGCGGCCGTCAGCTGCTGGTCGCGGCCCCCACCGGCGTGGTGGCGGTCGGGCTCGGAGTGTGGCTGGTCTCGACCGACGTCGTCGTCCCGGGCGCGGTCGCGATCGTGTGGGGGCTGGCGCTCCCGGCGGCGGTGTTCGCGTTCCCACACCGCGGTTCCCTGGTGCAGGCGTGGGGGGCCGGTGTCGCGCTCGCCGGCGCGCTGGTGCTCACCGGGTGGCAGTTCGTCACCGTCCTCGGCGACGGCGCCGGCGGGATGACCCCGCAGAGCGCGCTCGCCGGGGCGCTGGCCAACGACGGGATCGCGTTCTTCACCCGGATCACGGTGTACCTCACCGCGTTGATCGTCCTCCCGCTGGGGTACGGCTACCTCCGTGACCGGCGGATCAACCGCGCCGAGGTCGAGCCGCTCCTGCTGCTGGCGGTCGTGGGGATGGCGGCGCTGGGCACCGCCAACGACCTGATCACCCTGTTCGTCGCGCTCGAGGTCCTCTCCCTGGCGCTGTACGTCCTCACCGGGCTGGCCCGGCGCGACCGGCGCTCGCAGGAGGCGTCGCTGAAGTACTTCGTGATGGGGGCGGTCGCCTCGGCGATCCTGCTCTACGGCATGGCGCTGATGTACGTCGCGACCGGGTCGCTGTCGCTGCCCACCATCGGGAGCGTGGTCGCGCTCGCCGGGACCAACCAACTCGTCTCCGCGCTGGGGTTGGCGCTGGTCACCGTCGGGATCGGGTTCAAGGTGGCGCTGGTGCCGTTCCACCTCTGGACGCCGGACGTCTACCAGGGGGCGCCGACCAACATCACCGCGTTCATGGCGGCGGCGACGAAGGCCGCCGGGTTCGCCGCGGTGCTGCGGCTGTACCTGGTCGCGTTCCCCGGGTTGCAGGGGTTGTGGGCGCCGGTGCTGGCGGTGCTGGCCGCCGCCTCGATGCTCTACGGCGCCTACGTCGCCCTGGTGCAGCGTGACCTCAAGCGGATGCTGGCGTACTCCTCGATCACCCACGCCGGGTACGCCACGATCGGCGTCGTCGCGGTGACCGACGCCGGGCTGTCGGGGACGCTGTGGTACCTGCTCACCTACGCGGTCTCCACCCTCGGGGCGTTCGGTTGCGTCATCGCGATCGAACGGCGCCGCCGCGGCGAGGTCGCCCTCGTCGATCTGCGCGGGCTGGGGCGCACCTCGCCGGCGGTCGCGGGGATCCTGGCGTTGTGCCTGCTCTCGCTCGCCGGGATGCCGCCGACCGCCGGGTTCGTCGGGAAGTTCGTGGTGTTCCAGGCCGGGATCGAGGCCGGATGGACGTGGCTGGTCGTGATCGGGGTGCTCTCCAGCATCGTCGCGGCGTTCTTCTACCTGCGGATCGCCGGGGTGATGTTCCTCGAGACGGCCGACGACGACCGTCCGCTGCCGGCCTCGTCGCTCGGGCTGACCACCGGGATCGCGGTCAGCGCCACCCTGGTCGTGTTCCTCGGGGTGCAGCCACAGGCGTTCCTGCACCTCGCCGACGCCGCGGCGGCGCTCGTCCGGTGAGCGAACCGACCCCGCCGCCACCCCCCGACGCCCCGCCGCCGGTGCAGCTCGCGGTCCCCACCGACGTCCTGCAGGACCTCGAGGACCACGGTGTGCCGGTGGTGGCCACCCTCGACGCGGTGGAGGAACGCCTCCACACCCGTGCGAGCTCGAGCCATGCCTTCGTCGACGAGGTGGCGCGCTACCTCATCGTCGCCGGCGGGAAGCGGTTCCGTCCGCTGCTCACGGCGCTCACCGGGCACCTCGGCCCCGACGCCCCGGCCGACGGACAGCCGCGTGAGGCGATCGTCGACGCCGGGGTCGTCGTCGAGCTCGTGCACCTGGCCACGCTCTACCACGACGACGTCATCGACGAGGCCGCGGCACGCCGTGGCACCCCCAGCGCGAACGAGCGTTGGGACAACACCGTCGCGATCCTCACCGGGGACTTCCTGATGGCCCGGGCCTCCGAGCTCTCGGCGGAGCTCGGTGTCGAGGTGACCCGGATCATCTCGCGCACGATCGCCCGGTTGTGCGAGGGCCAGATCGCCGAGGTGCAGGGGGCGATGGGGGCCCTGCCGGCCGGGGTCCCCACCGTCGAGCCGTCGTTGGCGCACTACCTCGACGTCGTCTCCGGCAAGACGGCGTCGCTGATCGAGACCTCGTGCCGCTACGGGGCGCTGCTCTCCGGTGCCGCCGACACCGAGGTCGAGGCGGCGGCGACGTACGGCCACCACCTGGGGATGGCGTTCCAGTTCTCCGACGACGTCCTGGACATCGCCGCCGACCACGAGGACTCCGGCAAGACCCCCGGCACCGACCTGCGCGAGGGCGTGCGGACGCTGCCGGTGATCTACGCCCTCGACGACGACCCCCACGGCCGGCTCGCCGAGCTCCTCGCCGGAGACCTCGACGAGGCAGGCGTCGCCGAGGCCCTGGGACTGCTGCGTGGCAGTGACGCGTTGGCTCGGGCCCGACAGGCTGCGGCCGACGAGGTCGCGGCCGCCACCGACGCGCTGACCGGGTTCGGTGACACCCCGGTGACCCGGGCGCTCACCCGCCTGGCGCGGTACGCGATCGAGCGGCTGGGCTGACGGTGCCCGGCCCGCGCCCCCTCGACGAGCTCGTCGGCCCGGGTGGGCCGACGTCCTGGCGCCCGTCGAGCCGACGCTGCGCCGGCTCGGCGGGTTCCTGCGTGCCGAGGCCGCCGCCGGCCGGGGGTTCCTGCCGGCGGCCG
>SLDB01000233.1 GCA_007125475.1 Nitriliruptoraceae bacterium
GTCGAGGTCGGTGGTGAACATGAACGGCAGGTGCAGCTGCGGCAGCGGGAGTTCCATCGCGAGCCGATCCAGCTGCGCGTCCTGCAGGGCGCGGCGGGCCCGACGGAAGTCGGAGGACGCAGCCAGCACCTCCGCCTCGCCCTCCAGGAGCCTCGCGCCGGCGTCGGCCGCTGCGGTGACCGGATCCACCTCGAGGCCGGGGAGCTCCTCGAGCAGGCCGTTCACCACGACGGGGCCCAACGTGAGGCCCACCTCGTCCTCCAAGCTGTACGCCGTCTCGATCAGTTCGTTGACAGGGGTCTCCTCGGGGGCGGTCACCAGCAGCACCCGGCAGCGCCGGGGATCGCCCAGCAGTGCCAGCACCTCGCGAGCCTGTGAGTTGATGGGTCCGACCGACACGGCGTCGACCAACCCGGCCGCGCTGCGCAGGAAGCTGATCGCGTGACCCGCCGCCGGCGCGTCCACCACGACGAGGTCGTACTCGCCGGCGCGCTCCAGACGCTTCACCTCGCCGAGCACGAGGATGTCGCGGATGCCGGGCACCGCGGTCGACACCAGCTCGACGGCGCCCGAGGCCACGAGTCGGTTCGAGATCCGGCTGAGTCCGTGTTCGCGGAGGTAGTTCACCAGTGCCTCGTCCGGAGTGATCGTCCTGGCGGTCACCCCGCCCTGCCCGTCACCGGCTTCGATCAGCACCTGTTCGTCGAAGCGCAACGGCTCGACGCCGAACATCGAGGCGATCCCGCTCTTGCCCTCCAGCTCGATCAGGACGGTCCGCAGACCGGCTGCCGAGGCGGCGGTGGTGAGGGCCGAGGCGACAGCCGTTTTGCCCACCCCGCCTTTCCCGGCGACGATGATCACTCCGGATGCAGTGAAAAACTGCTCAGGATCCACGCTGTCCCTTCGGAGGCCCTGCGGTGGGAACACTACCCAGCCGGTTCCGGCTGATCGTTATCGCCGCTGTGCTCGGCGCGGGTCTGACCGCGTCGCTGCTCGGCGCGCCCGCCGCCAGTGCCCAGGACGCCCGGTGCGCGGAGGGGTGCGTGAACGTGGTGGGCATCGACGGGATCATCGACGAGATCGTGGCCGACTTCATCATCGAGAGCGTACGGTCCGCCGCGGCCGACCCGGATGTCGTGGCCGTCGTGCTGCAGATGGACAGTCCGGGCACCGCGGTGTCCGACACCCGTCTCGACGAGGTGGCCGACGCGATCGCGAACGCCGGCGTGCCGGTGTCGGTCTGGATCGGAGCAGCCGGCTCCGAGGCGCTCGGGGGCGCCGCCGAGCTGGTACTGGTCGCCGGCTCGTCGGGAATCACCCCGGGCGCCGAGATCGGCGACGTCGGCCGCCAGCGGCTCTCGACCACCCAGTTCGGTCGGCTCTTCGGTGGCGACCTCGTCGGCGCGCTGACGCAACGATCGACCGGCGAGGACGCGGTCGAGGCCGGGCTCGTCGATCGCTTCTCGCCCACACTCGTCGAACACGTGAGCGAGCTGGATCAGGTCGACGTCACCGAGGAGGCCGGTGACGACGGCGAGGTGCTGCGGAGCCCGGTCCAGGAGGTGCGCTTCTCGAAGCTGCCTCTCCAGACCCAGCTGCTGCACACTGCGGCGAGTCCGTCGGTCGCGTACCTGCTGCTGATCATCGGTCTCGGGCTGCTGCTGTTCGAGTTCTTCACCGCCGGGGTCGGCGTGGCGGGGGTCGTCGGTGCCGGGTTCTCGATCCTCGGCGGCTACGGGGTCGCGGCGCTGCCCCACAACACGTGGGCCCTGGCCCTGGTGCTGCTGGCGATGCTCGGCTTCGCGATCGACATGCAGACGGGTATCCCGCGCCTGTGGACCTACATCTCGATGGCGGCGTTCACCGTGGGATCGGTGATGCTCTTCACGTCCTTCCGGCCGATCTGGATCGCGCTCGTCGTCGGCGTCGTCGGGATGGGCTTCACCGTGTTCTCCGGTATGCCGGCGATGATCCGCACCAGGTTCGGCACCCCGACGATCGGCCGGGACTGGATGGTCGGCGAGTTCGGCGCGGTGACCGAGGACGTCGATCCCGAGGGGATGGTCGAGATCCGCGGTGCGCAGTGGCGGGCGCGGACGAACCGGGCGACGCCCGTGCTGGCGGGTGAGCGGGTGCGCGTGGTCGAGATCGACGGTCTCGTGCTCGAGGTCGAACCCGAGCAGGGCGGTGCGATGGACTACCGCGAGATGCGCGGCCGAAGCCGGCACGACGGCGACGACGACGGCGAGGACTGACGCGCCCGCCGCGCCCTGCTCGCGACAGTGAGCGTCGCGCTCACAAATTCATGTCTTGTGGGCAGAATCGCCCCTGCCTATCGTGCGCCCACACGCCGAAACGGGGGGTCGTCCGGTGAGCGCACAGCAGTCTCCAACCGCATGGCAGGCGAAGGCCGCATGTCGCGGTCCGCAAGCGGCGGTCTTCTTCCCGCCGCCGCAGTTCGAACGCAAGGCCGACCGACTCGAACGTGAGCGGCGCGCCAAGGCGATCTGCTCCGAGTGCGCAGTGCGCGCCGAGTGCCTCGAGTACGCCGTGGCGATCAACGAGCCCCACGGCATCTGGGGCGGACTCAACGAACACGAGCGACGTGCAGTCGCCGAGGCCGCCGCGCCGGTCTGACCCCCGGCGCCGGGTCCGACCGGGTTGACTGAGCGGCGTCTCACGTCGACGAGACGGCGGGCGACCCGGCGGGGTCGGGCCGCGTAGCGTTGCTCACATGATGCTCGTCCTGTTCGTGCTCCTCCTGGCGCTGCCGTTCCTGGAGCTCTGGGTGGCGATCGACGTCGCCGGCGCGATCGGACCGCTCCCGACGTTCGCGCTCATCGTCGTGCTGAGCCTGACCGGCGTGTGGTTGCTGCGGCGTCAGGGGGTGTCGGTCTGGCGTCGCGCCAACGCCGAGATGGCCGCCGGGCGGATGCCGACGGGATCGCTGCTCGACGGTGCCCTGGTGCTGGTCGGCGGTGTGAGCCTGGTCCTGCCCGGTTTCGTCACCGGTGCGTTCGGACTGCTGCTCATGCTTCCGCCCGTGAGGGCCCTGCTGCGGCCGCTGCTGCTCGCCTGGATGTCGGCTCGTGCGGCCCGCGCCGTTCGGTCCGGGCGCTTCGGCGCCGTGTTCGTCGATGGCCGCATGGGTCCCGACGGTCGTGTCCGCACCACCACCCGGACGTACGGCGACGTCATGGACGCCGAGGGCTGGGATCTCGGCGACGGGCCCGGCGAACTCGATCGGCCATCCGCTCGAACGCAGGGCGATGACGACGTGATCGACGTGGAGGCGATCGACGAGGTGCTCGGCGGGCCGGACGAGCCCGACCCGGGCGCCGGGGGTCCCGGCGCCGGCGGGAGGTAGGCCA
>SLDB01000198.1 GCA_007125475.1 Nitriliruptoraceae bacterium
CTCGGCCCGCCAGCCGGACATCGCCACGTACCCACGCACCGTGCGCAGCTGCGGCGAATGCCTCGGCACGGTCACCGCCTCGCCCCCGGCGTACGCCGCGGCGTGCATCGGCCCGACCGGTCGGGGGAACCAGGCCAGCCGCCGAACCTCGCCCGGGAGCTCGTCGACCTCCGACCCCTGCTCGAGGGCGACCACCGGTGCGCCGAGGACCGCCGCGGCGCTGGCGCGACGGCCCGTGCTCGCCCCCCGCCACCGCGGCGGGATCCCGCCGTCGGGGAAGACGTACGCCATGTGGCACTCGACCGGCAGCCCCACGGCCGCGACGGCGAGCGAAGCCAGGACGTCACCGATCGCCGGCTGCACCCCGGCGCCGACCACCACCGGCGCGGGTGCTCCGGCACCGAGGGCGACGAGGTCACGGATCCGCACCTGCTCCGGGTCGACGTCGATGACCGCGGTGGCGGTGTCCACCGCGGCACGCAACGCCCCCCACCGCACGCCGGCCCCGACCCGTTCCGCACCCGCCGGACCCCGCCCCGCCGCCGACCCCGTCGTGGCCGCCCCGACCGGGGCCGCGTCACCGGTGGCCACCACCAGGGCGTCGAGGCCGGACATGGCATCCGGGAGCCCGTCCACGTCGGTGACGACGCGCCGGCGGACCCCCTCGCCGGCCGGTCCCCGGTCCTCGGCACCGAACGCGATCACGGTGACGTCGTACCCGTCGCCGACGAGGAGTTCGACGACACGCCGGCCGACGATCCCCCCGGCTCCGAACACCCCGATCGCGGCCACGCCCCCTCCTCGACGCCTCTGCGGCACGCCACCGACGACGCCCACCGCCGGGGAGCGTACGGAACCGTCGTACGGCGGCGGGTGCGTGACTCCGCCCCGCGACGGTGCGACGATGCCGGACCCCGTCCCGACCGTGACCGCCGCAAGGACGTCGCGATGCCGCCAGCCATCGACGCCGACCCCGGTGTCCTGCTGCGCATCGCCGCCCGCGACCGGGGGTGGCCCGCGCACCTGCCCCCCGTTCCGGCGGGGAACCGGCTCACCGTCACCGTCGGCCACCCGAGGCTGCTGCCGGTGGACTCCGAGGCGACCGCCGCTGCCGGGTACGTGGTGGTCGGCGTCGCGGCCGCCCACCGACCGATCGGCGCCACCATCGACGTGCTCGTCCCCGGCGTCTTCCTCACCGGGCACCCGGAGTGGATGGAGGCGGTCCGCCCGCTGGCGGAGCGGGTCTTCGACCTCCGCATGGGACCGGTCCAGCGCGTGCTGGCCGCCGAGCTCGCCGTCCACCGCCGCTCGCTGGGTTCGGGCTGACACGCGACCGCCGGTGGCTAGCCTCTCCATCGTGACCTTCACCTCGGCACGGCGACCCCCGGAGGACGGCGTGAGCCTGCAGACCCAGATCCAGGACGACCTCAAGACGGCGATGAAGGCCCGCGACACCGCACGGGTCTCGGCGCTGCGGATGCTCCTGGCCGCGGTGAAGAACCGTGCGGTCGCCGACGGCGCCGGGCCACAGGGCGACCTCGACGACGCGGTCGTCGAGGCGGTGGTCGCCTCCGAGGTGAAGCGCCGACGGGAGGCGGCGAAGGCGTTCCGTGACGCCGGCCGGGTCGAGTCGGCCGACGCCGAGGAGGCCGAGGCTGCCGTGTACGCGGCCTACCTCCCCGCACAGCTCACCGACGACGAGCTCGCCGAGGTCGTCGACGCCGCGATCGCCGAGTCCGGCGCCCAGGGCCCGGCCGACATGGGGTCGGCGATGAAGGCGGCGATGGCGGCGGTCGCCGGGCGCGCCGACGGTTCCCGCGTCTCGGCGATCGTGAAGGAACGCCTGGGGCGGTGAGCCCCGCGCCGTCGCTTCGGGCCGACCGCGGTCGCGGTCGGCGCGTGGTCTAGCCTCACGGCCATGAAGAGACTGCACAGCGCCGTCGACCCGGCCTCGGAGCGCTTCGCGGCGAACCGGGCACACCATCTCGGCCTCCTCGAGGAACTGCGGGGACGCTTGCGGCGGGCGGCCGCCGGCGGCTCACCGACGTCCCGGGAACGCCACGTCGAGCGGGGCAAGCTGCTGCCGCGGGACCGCGTCGAGGGGCTGCTGGACCCGTCCACGCCGTTCCTCGAGCTCTCGCCGTTGGCCGCGGAGGGGATGTACGACGACGAGGCCCCGGGCGCCGGGATCATCACCGGCGTCGGCCGGGTCGCCGGCACCGAGGTCGTCGTGATCGCGAACGACGCCACCGTCAAGGGCGGCACGTACTACCCGGTCACGGTGAAGAAGCACCTGCGTGCCCAGGAGGTCGCCCGCGACAACCGGTTGCCGTGCGTGTACCTGGTCGACTCCGGTGGGGCGTACCTCCCGCTGCAGGACGAGGTGTTCCCCGACCGGGAGCACTTCGGTCGGATCTTCCGGAACCAGGCCCAGCTGTCGGGGATGGGGTGTCCCCAGATCGCGGTGGTGATGGGCTCGTGTACCGCCGGAGGCGCCTACGTCCCGGCGATGAGCGACGAGTCGATCATCGTCCGCGACCAGGGCACGATCTTCCTCGGCGGCCCTCCGCTGGTGAAGGCCGCCACCGGCGAGGTCGTCTCGGCCGAGGAGCTCGGCGGCGGTCAGCTGCACGCGCGCACGTCGGGGGTCGTCGACCACCTCGCCGCCGACGACCGTCACGCCCTCGCCCTGGCCCGTGACGCGGTGGCGAACCTCAACCGCCGCAAGCGGGTCGATCTGGACGTCACCGAGCCCGAGCCACCGGCGTACGACCCGCGTGAGCTGTACGGGATCCTCCCCACCGACCTGCGCCAACCACTGGACGCCCGCGAGGTGATCGCCCGCGTCGTCGACGCCTCGCAGATCCACGAGTTCAAGCCGTTGTACGGCGAGACCCTCGTCACCGGCTTCGCGCGGATCCACGGCTACCCGGTCGGGATCGTCGCGAACGACGGGATCCTGTTCCGGGAATCGGCGCTGAAGGGGGCGCACTTCATCGAGTTGTGCAACCAGCGCGGCATCCCGCTGGTGTTCCTGCAGAACATCTCCGGTTTCATGGTCGGCCGGGAGTACGAGGCCGGCGGGATCGCCAAGGACGGGGCGAAGCTGGTCACCGCGGTGGCGTGCTCGACGGTCCCCAAGCTCACGGTGGTGATCGGCGGCTCCTTCGGCGCGGGGAACTACGCGATGTGCGGCCGGGCCTACGACCCGCGGTTCCTGTGGATGTGGCCGAACGCCCGGATCTCGGTGATGGGCGGTGAACAGGCGGCCACCGTGCTGGCGACGGTGCGCCGTGACGGGCTCGAGGCGCGTGGCGAGGAGTGGTCGGCCGAGGACGAGGAGGCGTTCATGTCGCCGATTCGGGCCCAGTACGAGGAGCAGGGCCACCCCTACCACGCCACCGCACGGTTGTGGGACGACGGCATCATCGACCCGGCCGAGACCCGCGACGTCCTCGGGCTGGGTCTGTCGGCGGCGCTCAACGCCCCGATCACCCGCCCCGAGTGGGGGGTGTTCAGGATGTGAGCCGTACCGGCACCGGCAACGGCGCCGGCAACGGCCTCCGCAACGACCGATGGAGACATGGTGAACGACGTCGTCCGCGAAGTCCGCGATGACCGGGGGGTGGTCACCCTCACGCTGCACCGCCCCGAGGTCCGCAACGCCTTCGACCCCCGGATGATGGGCGCGGTGGCCGAGGCCGCGGCCCGCCTCGCCGGCGACGAGGGCGTACGCGCCGTGGTCCTCACCGGGAGCGGCCAGGCGTTCTCCGCCGGCGCCGACCTGACCTGGATGGCCGACGCCGCCGACTACACCGTCGACGAGAACGTCGCCGACGCCCGCGGGTTCGAGGCGATGCTCCGTGCCGTCGCCGAGCTCCCGATGCCGGTGTTGGCGCGGGTGAACGGCCACGCGATCGCCGGGGCGTCCGGGTTGCTGGCCTGTGTCGACGTCGCCGTCGCCGTCCGGGGGGCGAAGTTCGGGTTCACCGAGGTGCAGCTCGGCCTGGTCCCGGCGATGGTCTCCGCGTACGTCCAGCCACGCATCGGGGTGCACCATGCCCGCCGCTACCTGCTCACCGGTGAGCTCTTCGACGCCGACCGCGCGGTGGAGATCGGCTTGATCCAACAGGCCTGCGAGCCCGACGAGCTCGACGAGGTCTTCGAACGCCTGCTGGGAACGGTCCTGGCCGGTGGCCCGGCGGCGCAGCGCGAGGTCAAGCGGCTCATCGCCGCCCTCGAACACGCGCCCGCACCCGCCGACACCGAGGAGCTTCGCGTGCACTCGATCGCCCGTGCCCGGGTCGGTGACGAGGCCCAGCACCGCCTGGAGCGGTTCCTGCACCGTCCTCGGTGAACCGGCACCGCCCCCCTCGCCGCCGGCACCGGCCACGCGGGTGTCTCGACCTGTACTTCAGGTTCAGGTGGCACACCCGGTCCGTGTGCCGGCGATTGCTAGCGTGTCGGCCGTCCCCGAACCAGTGGAGGACACCGTGCCGTCACGCGTCCTGATCGCCAACCGCGCCGAGATCGCCCGGCGGGTGATCCTCACCTGCCGGCGCCTGGGGATCGGGACCGTCGCGGTGTACAGCGACGCCGACGCCGGTGAGCCCCACGTCCGTGAGGCCGACGAGGCGGTGCGGATCGGTCCGGCTCCCGCCCCGGCGAGCTACCTCGACGCCGACGCCCTCGTCCGGGCCGCGATCGACACCGGCTGCGACGCCGTCCACCCGGGGTACGGCTTCCTCGCCGAGTCCCCCCGGTTCGCCGAGGCCGTCACCGCCGCGGGGCTGACCTTCGTGGGTCCCTCCGCGGAGGTGATCTCGCTGATGGGTGACAAAGCCGCAGCGAAGCGCACGCTGGCCGCCGCCGGGGTCCCGGTCGTGCCCGGGATCGACGACGACACCCTCGACGACGCGGCGCTGATCGACGCCGCCGACGACGTCGGCTACCCGCTGCTGGTGAAGGCGGTCGCCGGCGGCGGCGGGAAGGGGATGCGCGTCGTCGACGATCCCGGAGCCCTGCCCGCCGCCCTCGCCGGTGCCCGACGGGAGGCGGCCGCGGCGTTCGGCGACGACCGGGTCATCCTCGAGCACCTCGTCGAACGGCCCCGGCACATCGAGGTACAGGTCTTCGCCGACCAGCACGGCGGTGTGGTGCACCTCCTCGAACGCGAGTGCTCGGTGCAGCGACGCCACCAGAAGGTCGTCGAAGAGGCCCCCTCCCCCGCCGTCGACGAGGAGTTGCGAACCCGGATGGGTGCGGCCGCCGTCGCCGCCGCCCGCACCGTCGGCTACGAGGGTGCCGGGACGGTGGAGTTCCTCGTCGACGGCACGAGCCTGCACACCGACACGCCGCGGTTCCACTTCCTGGAGATGAACACCCGGTTGCAGGTCGAGCACCCGGTCACCGAGGCGGTCACCGGTCTCGACCTCGTCGAGCTGCAGCTCGCGATCGCCGACGGGGCTCCGCTGCCGTTCGAGCAGGGGGCGGTCCGGGCCAGTGGACACGCGATCGAGGTCCGCCTCTACGCCGAGGACCCCGTCGACCACCTCCCGCAGACCGGAGTGATCGCGGCGCTGCGTACCCCGCGCGGGGTGCGCCTCGATCTGGGGGTCGAGGAGGGGAGCGCGGTCACCCGCCACTACGACCCGATGCTCGGCAAGCTCGTCGCCCACGCCGAGGACCGTGCCGCCGCCTGTGACGCCCTGACCACCGCCCTGCGCCAGCTGCACGTCGCCGGGGTGGTCACCAACGCCGAGCTCCTCACCGCGATCACCTCCCACGAGGCGTTCCGCGCCGGTGACCTGACGACGGCGTTCCTCGACGAACACCTCGCCGGGTGGCGCCCGGCGCCGGCCGGTGTCGACGCCCTGGCCGCGGCCGCGACGGCGCTGCACGAGGCCCGGCGTGGGGACCCGGACGCCGGGGACCCGTCCTCGCCGTGGCCCCGACTCGGCGCGTTCCGCCCCGGAGGCGTCGGCGGCGAGGTGGTCCTGATCCACGACGTCAACGGCGGCGACACCCCCCGACGCGTCACGCTGCGGTCGGGCCCCGGAGGGGTCCAGGTCGACGTGGACGGAGACGAGGTCGCCGCCGACCAGGCGATCGTGGCCGACGTCACCGGCGACGACGCCTGGGTCCACCACGACGGCCGTACCCACCGGCTGACCCGCGACGCACTGCCTCGTCACGCCGACGCTTCGGCGCCGGCCGGTGAGGCCTCGTTCACCTCGCCGATGCCCGGCTCCGTGTTGGCGCTGCCCGTCGCGGTCGGGGCACACGTCGAGGCCGGCGAGGTCCTCGCCCTCGTCGAGGCGATGAAGATGGAGCACCCCGTGACCGCACCGGCTGCGGGTACCGTGACGGCCGTGCACGTGGCCGTGGGCGACGCCGTCGACACCGGCACCCCACTGGTCGCGTTCGAGGTAGACGAGGCGTGAGGAGGCGGTCGTGACACTCCCCGACGAGGTGACGATCGTCGAGGTGGGCCCACGGGACGGCCTGCAGAACGAACCCGGCGTCGTCGCCACCGACGTGAAGGTCGAGTTCGTCGACCGGCTGGCGCGGACCGGTGTCAAGGTGGTCGAGACCACGTCGTTCGTCCACCCCAAGTGGGTGCCGCAACTCGCCGACGGCGCCGAGGTCTACGCCACGATCACCCCCGTCGAGGGCGTTCGCTACCCGGTCCTCGTCCCGAACGAACGTGGGTTGAACGACGCGCTGCAGGCCGGGGTGCGCGACGTCGCGGTGTTCGCGGCCGCCTCGGAGGCGTTCAGTGCGAAGAACCTCAACCGCAGCATCGACGAGAGCCTGGAGATGTTCGCCCCGGTGATCCGCCGCGCCGCGGCCGACGGTCTGGGGGTGCGCGGGTACGTCTCGATGGCGTGGGGCTGCCCCTACCAGGGCCACGTCCCGGTCGAGGACGTGGTCCGCGTCAGCGCCGAGCTCGCCGAGCTCGGCTGCGACGAGATCTGCCTCGGTGACACGATCGGTGTCGGAGCGGTCGGCGAGGTCCACCGGGTCGTCTCCCGCGTCGCCGCGGAGATCGGCCACGACCGCCTCGCGGTGCACATGCACGACACCTACGGACAGGGTCTGGCGAACACGCTGGCGGCGTTCGAGGCCGGCGTCACCGTCGCCGACACCTCCGCCGGCGGCCTCGGGGGGTGCCCGTACGCCAAGGGCGCGAAGGGGAACCTCGCCACCGAGGACCTGGTGTACGCCCTCGACCGCTCCGGGGTGCGGACCGGGATCGACCTCGAAGCCGTCCTCGAGACCACCGCCTGGATGGCCGGCGAGCTGGGACGGCCCCCGGCATCCCGGGTCGCCGAGGCGATCCTGGCCTCGCGTGCCGGCGACGGGGCGTGACCGGGCGCGAGCGCACGGCACGCCGGTAGGGCTCAGGCCCCGGCCCGGCCTGCCTCCAGGAGGCCGTCGAGGGAGCTCGCGGTGAGCTCGCCGATGACGCGACCGGCGAGCTCGCCGTCGGCGTCGAAGACGACGGTGGTGGGCATCCCGCGGCTGCCGACGTGGAACGCCACATCACCCTCGAGGTCGTGGATCGTGGCGAACGTCACCGCGAACTCGTCGACGAACGCCTCACCGTCCTCGAGGCGGTCGATGTGGTCGATCCCGAGGAAGGTGACGTCGGCGTTGGCCTCGGCGGCCTCGACGAGCATCGGCATCTCCGCACGGCACGGGGTGCACCAGCTCGCGAAGATGTTCACCAACGTGGGATTGCCGGCCTCGGACTCGCGGGCGATGAACGCGGCGGCCTCGGGCCAGCCGCCGGAGGCCAGCCGCGCGTCGGGGGGCGGGACCTCATCGGGCGGATCCGCGTCGTGGACGTTCACCGACCCGCGTTCGGCCGGTGCCTCGTCGTCGGGGAGGTCGGCGACGTCGATCACCTCCGGTTCGGCGCCACAGGCCATCGCGAGGACCGCCAACGCCACCGCGGCAACACCGACCCGACGCACCCGGCTTCCTTCCGACGGTGCTGGGCACCAGGCACCCACCACCGCGACGGTACCGGCATCGCCGGGGTGACCCGGTGGCTGCGTCAGGCGGGTACGTCGACGAGGACCTCACGACTGGCCGCGAGGAAGGCGTCGACCTCCGGCGGGGTGCCGACCGAGACGCGGAGCTGGCTCCTCATCCCGTACGGCGCCAGCGGCCGCACCCCGACCCCGTGGCCGGCGTAGGCGACGACGACGTCGTCGACCGCCCCGCCGACGTCGAGGAGGACGAAGTTGCCGAGTCCGTCGGCGAACCGCACCCCGAGCTCGGTCAGGCCCTGCACCATCCGCTGACGCCCCTCGAGCGTGCCGGCCACCGTGCGTTCGAGGTGCTCCTCGTCTCCCAGGCTCGCGATCGCCGCCGCCTGGGCCGGTCCGGTGACGTTGAACCGGCTCCGGCGACCGTCCACCTCGGCGACGAGCGGTGCCGGCCCGACGAGCACCCCGACCCGCATCCCCGCCAGGGCGTACGCCTTCGAGAACGTGGTCACCGTCAGCAGGCGGGGGTGGGTGACGTCGAGCTCGTCGACGGCCGCGTAGCCGCGTTGACCCCGCGCGAAGTGGTGGTAGGCCTCGTCGACGACCACCGTGACGTGCGCCGGGGCGTCCTCGACGAGGCGGGTGAGCGAGTCGCGGTCGAGGTGTGCGCCGGTGGGGTTGCCGGGGTTGTCCACGACGATCACCCGGGTGGCGTCGGTGACCCGTGCCAACAACGCGTCGACGTCGCGGTGCTCAGGTGCGTGCGGCACCGGGGGGTTGGTGGTGGGCACCTCGACGTAGTGGGCGCCGGCGTTCTCCGCGGCGAGGCGGTACACCACGAACGAACGTTCGAACGCCAGGACCTCGGCCGACCCCCGTCCGTGGCAGGCGTGGGCGATCACGTCCATCAGCACCGCGGCCGAACCGGTGCCGACCGCGACCTCCTCACGGGGACGGCCGAGGCGGTCGGCCAGGGCGCCACGCAACTCCAGGCTCTGGTCGTCGGGGTAGCGGTGCGCCGCGGCGGCCGCCTCACGGGCCGCGGCCAGCGCGGCCGGGGACGGTCCGAACGGCGACTCGTTCGACGACAGGCGGACGTCCATCCCGGGCGGGGGGCCGACCGTCGAGGCTGCCGCGACACTCATCCGCTCGCTCCGTTCCCCGTCACCGACGTCACCACGTCACCATAGACCCACCCCGCTGTGGGTGCCCCACCCCACACGGTCACCCGGTGCCGGCACGGACCGGTCACAGGTACAGGCCGGTCGCGTTCTCCCCGCGGGTGGAGGCGACGGCGTGGACGTCGCGTTCACGCACGATGAGGTAGGCGTCCCCCTGCACATCCACCTCGATCACGTCGTCGGGGAGGTAGAGGACCTCGTCGCCGACCCCGATCTGCCGCACGTGGGGGCCGACCCCGATCGCCTCGCCCCAGATCCCCTTCCGGTCCATCGACGACGCCGTCGCGGGGATGAGGATCCCCGCCTTGGTGCGTCGCTCACCGTCGTCGGGCGGCGCGAGGAGGACACGGTCGCCGAGGACGGCGACGTGTCGGCGGGGTTCGTTCACGGCGGATGCACTCATGGTCGCCGGAGGCTAGCGCCCGGCACGGGCACCGCTCGACCGGGCGTCAGCGCGGCGTGACGTAGGTGTGCGCTGCGACGTGGGGCGGGAGTGCCGCGTCACGCACGCTCCCGGCGACCAGGACCCACCCGTCACGATGGGCCTGCACCTCGGCGTCGTCGCCCGGGACGACACCGGCGCCCTGAAGCAGCTGCAACGCCTCGTCGTCGCCCTCGATGGTCTCGGTGACGCGGACGACGTGGACCGGGCCCGGCGGGGCCTCGGCGAGTCGGACCGCCGACGACTGGTCCGGGAGGTTCGCCGACCCGGGGATCGGGTTGCCGTGCGGGCACGTGCCCGGGTCGTCGAGGAGGTCGACGACCCGGTCGGCGACGTCGTCGGAGAGGATCCCCTCCCAGCGGGCGGCCTCGTGGTGCACTTTCCACCACTCCAGCCCGATCACGTCGGCCAGGAGGCGCTCGGTGAGCCGGTGGCGGCGCACCGCGTCGACCGCCCGCCGACGACCGGCCTCGGAGAGGACCAGTCCGTGCCCGTCGGCGGCGGGCACCGCGGTGCCGGCGTCGAGCAGGTGGGTGACGGCGGCGTCGACGGCCGCGTCGGGGGCCGGGATGCGCCGAAGGATCTCCGCCGGGCTCACCGACGCGGTCTCCTCGGTGGACAGCAGCACCTCGAGGACCTCGGTGGCGAGGCTCTCGGTGGTGGTGTCGTCGGCGACGGGCACGGCGCCTCCGTTGGTGGTTGCGGACGATCGCGGGAACGGGGCCTGCCGCAAGGAAGGGTAGCCTAACCTTGTCACGCACTCGAATGGATGGACGACGACGGTGGCCGACCCCGACACCCCGGCGCTGCGGTGCACCGGGTTGGTGCGGCGATTCGGCGCGACGACCGCCGTCGACGGGGTGGACCTGACGGTGCCGCGGGGCAGCCTCACCGCTCTGTTGGGACCCTCCGGGTGCGGCAAGACCACCGTGTTGCGGATGGTCGCCGGACTCCTCACCCCCGACGCCGGGGTGATCGAGATCGACGGGCGGGTCGTGAACGACGCGCACGTCGCCACCCCGCCCGAGGAACGCAACGTCGGGATGGTGTTCCAGGACTATGCGCTGTTCCCCCACCTCAGCGTCGTGCGGAACGTCGCCTACGGATTGACGCACCTGCCCCGGTCGCAACGACTCCGGCGGGCGACGGAGGTCCTCGACCTCGTCGGCCTCGCCGAGCTCGCCGACCGTTTCCCGACCGCGATGTCGGGGGGTCAGCAGCAGCGCGTCGCCCTCGCCCGCGCCCTGGCGCCCGAGCCGGACCTCGTCCTCCTCGACGAGCCGTTCTCGAACCTCGACGCCTCCCTGCGGGCCGAGGTCCGCGAGGAGGTCCGGGCGATCCTGCACGCCGCCGACCAGACCGCGGTGTTCGTGACGCACGACCAGGAAGAGGCCCTGTCGCTCGCCGACCGCGTCGCCGTGATGCAGGGTGGCAGGATCCACCAGCTCGCCGACCCGCAGACCCTCTACACGGATCCGGCGACGCGGTTCGTAGCCGAGTTCGTCGGGGAGGCCGACCTGCTGCCCGGTCGGCGTGCGGGGACGTACCTCGTCGACTCCCCGATCGGCCGCCTGGCCACGGCCCGCCCGGTCGAGGCGGACGACGTCACCGTGGTACTGCGGCCGGAGTCGTTGACACTGCGCCGCCAGTCCGACGGCCACGGCGTGGTGACCGGGATCTCGTACTTCGGCCACGACCAGTTGGTGCAGGTCGCCCTCGACGACGGGCTGCTGCTGCGCGCCCGACGCGGTCCCCGGCTCGACCTGCGGCGCGCTGAACGCGTCCACGTCGCGGTGAACGGTCCGGTGCTGACGTTCCCCGGCACGCCGACGTGGCCGGAAGAGGCGCCCCTGGCGGGCACCACCCACGCCTGACCGGCCGGGGAACCACCGGCCGACGCACCGCGCGGCTCGCCGCGGGTCCCCACCGCTCAGCGCAGCTCGCTGCGGGTCCCCGCCGTTCAGCGCAGTTCGCGGCGCTCGCGGATCATCGCCACGGCGAGCGGGACCGATCCCAGCAGTATCAGGAGCAACGCGGGCAGCGCCGCACGGGTGAAGAACGCCTCGGCCGTCGCCGACCACACCCGCGTCGCCAGGGTGTCGAACCCGGTCGGGGCCAGCAGGAGCGTCGCCGGGAGCTCCTTGAGCGCGGTGAGGAACACCAACGCGCCGCCGGCCAGCGCGCCGCGCCGGGCGAGCGGGACGGTGACACGCCCCAGCGTCGCCATCCGAGTCGAACCCAGGGTTCGTGCCGCCGCCTCGACGTTCGGGTTCACCTGCAACAGCGATCCCCGCACCGCCCCGACGGCTTGCGGCAGGAACAGCACGACGTAGGCGAACACCAGCATCGCCAGCGTCTGGTAGAGCATCGGGGTGAGGCGGATCCCCATGAACACCAGCGCGAGGGCGACGACGATCCCCGGCAGGGCGTAGCCGGTGTAGGAGGTCCGCTCGGCGAGGCGGGCGATCCGCGAGTTGGACCGCGACGACCAGATCGCGATCGGGAGCGCCGCGGCGACCCCGGCGACGGCCCCGAGCCCCGCGGCCAGCAGGCTGCGACCGGCCGCACCGAGGGCGAAGTCGGCGATCTCGCCGGCCGCCAGCCCACGGACCAGTCATAACAGGATCGCCGTGATCGGGGTGACCAGACCGATGAGCACCACCGACCCGCACAACGCCGCCGCCGGCCACCGCCAGCGGCCCAGCGGCACCATCGGCGCCGGTCGGGTGCCCCC
>SLDB01000303.1 GCA_007125475.1 Nitriliruptoraceae bacterium
CCGACGACGCTGCCGACACCGCCGCCGACGAGGCGCCGTCGTGGCGTGACCTGCCGCCACCCGATCCCAACCAACGTCGGGGTTGATCGACGCGCTGTGACGGGTGGCGTGACCATCATTTCGACGTGGCCGCCGACGGATGCCAAGGAGAGCGCGCACGATGAGTGACGAGATCCCTGCCGGGTGGTATCCGGACCCGTCGGGCCAGCATGGTGAGCGCTGGTGGGACGGTGGCGGCTGGACCGACCACACCCGCGCGGCCGCCGCGCCACCGCCCGTCCCCGCCGATGCCGCCACGGATGGGGTGATCTCCGCTCCCGCCGCCGGCCCTGCTGCCGCTCCGGCGCCAACGGCAGCTGCCACGCGTGATTCCGCGCCTCGCGGGCGGCGTTGGGGCATCCCGGTCGCGCTCGGACTCACGCTCCTCCTCGTCGCCGGTGGTGCGGTGGCCTGGTGGCAGGTCGACGAGCGGCTCACCGAACGTGCCGAAGCGGTCGCCGACGCCGACGCCGAGGCCGACGAGCTGCGCGAACGCCTCGTTGAACAGCAGTCACGGCTCGAGGAGCTGGAAGCGGATCTGGCCGCGCGCGACGAGCGGATCGGCGAGCTCGAGGCCGAACTCGACGTCGTGCAGGCCCGCGAGACACCGGGTGACACCGACTTCGCCGGCTCCTCCGACGGCGGCGGCGACATCGTCGCCGGCGAGTTCCGCTTCAGCCAGGTCGAGGTGCGCCGCGATTTCGTGGACGACTTCGAGATCCGCGCCCGCATGACCAACGAAGGGCCGGTGACCCGCGATTTCGTCGACATCACCGCGACGATCTTCGACGCCAACGACCGCATCCTCGCGGTGCTCACCGGGTTCGAATTCAACGTCGTGCCGGGGCAGACCATCACGGTGACGATCACCGGCTTCGACGACTACACCCCCGATTGGGACTTCCTGGAGATCGCAGTCGAGTACTGAAACGCGCCGATCGTGCGGGGTTTCACCCGGACCGTGACGTCGACGGCGGTGCGTAGGCGCTGGACCTGCAGCCCTCCCGGGTCGGGTTCGTCGAGCTCACCTTCGACGTCGAAGTCTTCTACCCCTTCGTGACCCACAAGTTCTCGAACGTCCCCAGGGGCGCGGTCCGGGTGTTCCTGGTGTTCCTGATCGGTGACGGCGATGCCGGCGCCTCACACGGAACCTGAGCACCTCGAACGCCGCGGCACACCCCGTGACGCTACGACACGCCGCCGGCCGCCTGCTGACGTTGGATCGCCTCGAGCACGAAGATCGCGCCGGTGAACCCCGGTACCAACCACTGCGCGACGCGCAGGCGACGCTGGGCGGCCGCGACTTCAGCGGGCGTCGCCGCGATGGGGGTGATCGCCGTCGCGACGGGGACGTCACCGCCCCGCACGACACGTTGCCCGGAGATCCCGGTCTCCGCGGTGGAGAGCATCGCCGCCAGGGTCACCGCCGAGCGCAGCCGGCGGACACCGATGGATCCCTGGTCGCGACCAGCCGGGGTGGGGACGAGTCGACCCAGCGCGTAGGCGCTGGCCACGTGCGCCAGCAACGTCGCCCCGGCGATCGGCGCCCAACGGAACCAGCCGGCGTTGGCCACCCGGGTGCGCTGGGTGTGATCGTCGACCTCAATCGTGGCGCCGTTGAGGCCGACGGCCCCCATCCAAGCGCCACCGAACCACGCGGCCAGCCCGACGTCGTGGATCACGGCCAGGGTGGTTGTACGGTGCATCTTTTCCTTCGATCCTCCCCTTGTGATCGAGTCATCATATGGTCGCCCCCGGCCGCACGCGCCAGGCCCGCAGCACCGTACGGCGTGTCGGCCAATGGAGCCTGGACCTGGCGACGACTCTGCTGCGCTACACCGCGCAGCGCATCCCGACCTACCGCCGGCACCGTGAGCAAACCCCCGGGGGGCCGCCCGACTTCGACCGGGAACTCCCCGGTGACGCGGCCACGCTGCAGCGCCCGGGTGCGGGCATCGGTCCCCTCTACCACCGCAGTTACTGGATCTTCGTCACCGACGAGACGCTGTCCGCCGAAGGGCTGATCAGCACGATCCTCGCGGAACCCAACCAGGTCGCGCCGATCGAGATGGCGAGTTTCGAGACGCTCGACGGTGAGCCGGCCCGCGATCTGCAGGTCGGCGACGAGCTCATCGTCCGCCTCCCCGGCCCGTGGAACGGCCCGATCCGCGTGATCGAACGCACCCCGACCTCGTTCCGATTCGTGACGTTGCGTGGGCACATGGAGGCCGGTGAGATCGAGTTCCGGACCAGCGTGGATGCGCGTGGCTTCCTCGAGTTCCGCATCGAGTCGTGGGCCCGCAGCGGGGACCCGCTGTTCCACCTGCTGTACGGACGGCTGTTCATCGGACGTGAGCTGCAGCAGCACATGTGGGCGCAGTTCTGCCTGCGTGTGGCCAGGGTCAGCGGCGGAGTGCGGATGAGCAACGTGGCCTCGAGCACCCGACGCCTCGAACCAGGCCGGTGAGCGGTTCTCCCCGCATCGTCCAGACCGCACCCGTGTCCGCGCGGACGGCGCGTGCGTACCACCACCTGCACGATCGAGCCGTCAACTTCGCGCCGGCCGGGTGGGGACACGCTCTCGCCGACCCGGCCTGGCAGGTCGACCGCCAACACACGCCACTCCCGGCGGAGGCCCCCGGTCCACCACGGCCTGGCGGCCCGTTCGAGGTTGCTCGCGGTCTGCTCCACAGCTACGAGGTGGCCGACCCCGCCCTGGTGCGGGCCGTCTACGACGCCAACGCCCCGTTGGAGGGGCGCGACATGCTCCTCGTCGGGCGCTTCTTCGGGTTGCGCTTCCCAATGGGGGTGCGCATCGGCGGTGTCGTCGATGGCCCCGATGAGCTCGATGGCGCACCGGTGCACCGTTTCGCCTGGCACTACCGCACCCTCGAGGGGCACCTCGAGCGTGGGCAGATGGACTACGAGGTGGTGAAGTACGTCGAGGACGGACAGGTGGAGTTCCGCATCGCGGCGTACTCGCAGCGTGGACCGATCCGCAACCCGATCCTGCGCGCCGGCTTCGCCCTCTTCGGCCGATCCACCCAGTTGCGCTTCTACGCCCGTGCGGCACAGCGGATGCGATCGCTGACTGCAGCACGCGCGGTTGCCCCCGGCGAGTAGAGCGCCCATCGCCTGGCGTGACGGCGTCATCCTGGCTGAGCACACCTTCGAAGCGGGCGAGGTGGCCCTACTCCACGGACGCGTGCGAGCGCGCAGGGCGTCGGATCCGCCTCGACACCAGGGCTGCCAGGGACGCCCCCACGGCCAGACCGGTGCCGGCGACGGCGACGGAGCCGGCCAATCCGG
>SLDB01000272.1 GCA_007125475.1 Nitriliruptoraceae bacterium
CGCCAACGCGACACGCCCGGCGCCGGTGAGCTGTCCCCACCACTCCCCCAACAGGAGCGCCAGGGCTCCCAGGGCCAGCGCGGCACCGACGTAGCCGACCGCCTCCGCGGCGACGACCCGTCGGTCGCCGCCCGGTGTCGCGGCCTCGAAGCTGCGGATCCCCTCGGCCTGCACCTCGGTGACCAGCCCGGCGTCGACCCAGGTCTGGAGGTGCTCGTCCAGCCATCCGGCCATCGACCCCACTTTCGCAACGTCGGCGAACATCCACTCCGGCGACGATCACCCGTACCAGCGGTGACGAACTCCGCACGCCCGACGACGACCACCCGTCCCACGACCGACGGTGTCCACGGCCACGGGCACCCCGATCATCGCACGGACGACGGGCCCGGGCACCCACGTCGGCGGAACTCAGCGCGACACCGAGGCGGGGTCGGTGTTCGCGCCGCAGAGCACGACGCTGACGCGTTCCCCCTCCGCCGGCCGGTAGGCCCCCGACACCAGCGCCGCCAGCGCCGTCGCACCACCCGGCTCGACGACGATCCGTGCGGACTCCCAGAGCCGGTGCACCACCTCGACCACGTCGTCGTCGTCGACGAGCACACTCGCGGCGACGCCGTCGCGCACGGCCCAGGCGTGCCGGCCGATCCGGCGCGCCCCGAGCGCCGAAGCGGCGACGCCACCGACCTGGACGTCGACGGGGCGCCCGGCGGCCAACGCGGCGTTCAGCGTGGCCGTCTGCCGCGTCTCGACGGCGACGACGCGCACGTCACGACCTTCGACCGCCGCGATCGTCCCCGCCAGCAACCCGCCTCCCCCGACGGCGACCAGGACGGTGTCGACCTCGGCGTCCTCGAGGAGCTCGAAGGCGGCGGTTCCCTGACCCGCCACCACCAGCGCGTCGTCATAGGCATGGGCGGCCAGGGCCCCGGAGACGGACACGATGCGCCCAGCCTCCGCGAAGGCGTCGGCGTACGGCCCGTCCACGAGGACGAGCTCGGCACCGAGGCGGCGGATCGGGTCGAGCTTGGCCCGCGGGGCGTTCGCCGAGGTGACGATCGTCGCACGGTGGCCGAACCGCTCCGCCGCCCACGCCACGGCGATGCCGAAGTTGCCTCCCGAGGCGGCGACTACCCCCGCGCCGGTGGGTGGATGGGCCGCGAGGAGTGAGGCCGCTCCACGGGCCTTGAAGGACCCGGTGACCTGCAGGACGTCGAGCTTCAACGTCACCGGTGCCGCAGGGGCGACGATCCCGAGCTCCGAGCCATCGAGGTGCAGCACCGGCGTGCGGCGGACGACCCCGGCGATGCGCTCGCCGGCGGCAACGACATCACCCCGGGTGACCGGTGCCACCGCGTCACTCGACACCCGGTTCAGGCGGAGCGTTCGTGCGGCTCGTCGACGTCGCGGAGCTGCGACCGGGGAACCAGCGTCGGATTCGTCCGCTCACGCACGGTCTCGCCGGTGATCACGCACCGGCCCACGTCGTCGCGGGACGGGAGCTCGTACATGGTGTTCAACAGGACCTCTTCGAGGATCGCGCGCAACCCCCGGGCCCCGGTCTGTCGCAGGATCGCCAGGTCGGCGATCTCATCGAGGGCACCGTCGTCGAACTCCAGCTCGACCCCGTCGAACTCGAAGAACCGCGAGTACTGCTTGGTGAGGGCGTTCTTCGGGCCCGTGAGGATGTCGATGAGCGCCTCCCGATCGAGGGGCTCCACCGACGACACGATCGGGAGACGACCGACGAACTCCGGGATCAGCCCGTACCGGACCAGATCCTCCGGCAGCACCTCCCGCAGCAACCCGGCCAGGTCCTTGTCCCGGCTCGGAGCCACCTTGGAGCCGAACCCGACCCCCCCGTGGCCCAGACGCTGCTCGACGACCTGCTCGAGGCCGGAGAACGCCCCGCCGCAGATGAACAGCACGTTCGAGGTGTCGATCTGCAGGAACTCCTGGTGGGGGTGCTTGCGCCCGCCCTGTGGGGGCACCGAGGCGACGGTGCCCTCGAGGATCTTCAGCAGGGCCTGCTGGACACCCTCACCGGAGACGTCCCGGGTGATCGACGGGTTCTCCGACTTCCTGGCGATCTTGTCGACCTCGTCGATGTAGATGATCCCGGTCTCGGCCTTCTTGACGTCGAAGTCGGCGGCCTGGATCAACTTCAGCAGGATGTTCTCCACATCCTCGCCGACGTACCCGGCCTCGGTGAGGGCGGTCGCGTCCGCGATTGCGAACGGGACGTTCAGCAGGCGCGCCAGCGTCTGGGCCAGCAACGTCTTGCCGGAGCCCGTCGGCCCGAGCAACAGGATGTTGGACTTCGCGAGCTCGACCTCGTCACCGGAGGTGGCCCCGACCTGGATGCGCTTGTAGTGGTTGTACACCGCCACCGACAACGACTTCTTCGCCGCGTCCTGACCCACCACGTAGTCATCCAGGAAGCCGTAGACCTCCTTGGGCTTGGGCAGCTCGTCGAGGGGGAGCTCGGCGGGCTCGGCGAGTTCCTCCTCGATGATCTCGTTGCACAGGTCGATGCACTCATCGCAGATGTACACGCCCGGGCCGGCGATGAGCTTCTTGACCTGTTTCTGGGACTTGCCGCAGAACGAGCACTTCAGCAGCGCGTCACCCTCGCCGAACTTCGCCATCCGTGAACCTTGCGTGGTCGCGTCCCGGGGCTCGGTCGTCGACTGGCCTCGGCGGCCGGCCGACGTGTCGGGCGATGGTACTCAGCGGTGCACGCCCGCGCCGTCAGGTGGCTCCGGGCTCACGGCTGCTGGCGGGCCTCCTGCACCTTGCGGGTCGAGATGATCTCGTCGATGAGGCCGTAGTCGCGCGCCTCCTCGGCGTTGAGGATGAAGTCCCGGTCGGTGTCCGCGGCGATGCGTTCCGCGGTCTGGCCCGACTTCTCGGCGAGGATCTCGTTGAGCAGGTCACGCATCCGCAGGATCTCGCGCGCCTGGATCTCGATGTCGACCGACTGACCCTCGGCGCCCCCGGATGGCTGGTGCAGCAGGATCCGGGAGTGCGGCAGCGCGAAACGCTTCCCCTTCGCACCGGCGGCGAGGAGCACCGCCGCGGCGGAGGCCGCCTGGCCCATGCAGATCGTGGACACGTCGTTGCGGATGTACTCCATGGTGTCGTAGATCGCGAACAACGCCGTGATCGAGCCCCCGGGCGAGTTGATGTAGAGGGCGATGTCCTTCTCGGCGTCCTCGGACTCCAGGTGCAGCAACTGCGCCATCACGACGTTCGCGATCTCGTCGTTCACCGGCGTGCCCAGGAAGATGATCCGCTGCTGCAGCAGCCGCGAGTAGATGTCGAACGCCCGCTC
>SLDB01000087.1 GCA_007125475.1 Nitriliruptoraceae bacterium
CCGACCCGGAAGGTGGTCAGCGGGGCGAGCCACCGCTCGCTGGTGTGCGCCGCGATCCGGGCGAGGTCGAGGAGGGCGTCACGCTCCTCGGCGCCGAGCTCGACGGCGTCGCCGGGGAGCTCGGCCTCCAGGGCCGCCAACCACTCCTGCGGGGACATCGCCGCTCCCCTCCTCCGGGTACCTGGGATCCTGGCGTTTCCTGGGCGTTCGTCACGTCGGCCGCGCGTCGGCCGGGCCCATCATGCCGGCCCATCATGCCGCGACCGCCGCCGTCGTGCGGCCTGGCCCGCGGGCCTCGACACGCCCGCCGACGTGTCTCGGGCGTCCTCACGCCCCCGGCTCGCGGCCGGGCCGGCACGGGTATCGTGCCGGTGATGAGCGAGGAGCCCGCACCACCCGTACTCGACCGGCTCGGCCGGCCGATCGAGGATCTGCGCGTCTCGGTCACCGACCGGTGCAACCTGCGCTGCCGGTACTGCATGCCCCGCGAAGTGTTCGGACCCGACCACGGCTTCGTCCCGCGCGACGAGGTGCTCAGCTTCGAGGAGATCACCCGGGCGGTGTCCGCCGCCGCGTCGTTGGGCGTGCACAAGGTCCGTCTCACCGGCGGTGAGCCGCTGCTGCGCCGAAACCTGCCCGAGTTGGTCGCCATGGTCGCCGGTGTCGACGGCGTCGACGACGTCGCGTTGACCACCAACGCCGTCCGGCTCCCCGAGTTCGCTCACGAACTCGCCGACGCCGGACTCGACCGCGTCACCATCAGCCTCGACGCCCTCGACGACGCGGTGTTCCGGGCGATCTCCGACACCCCGGTGTCGGTCGACACGGTCCTCGCCGGTGTCGAGGCGGCGATCGCCGCCGACCTGCACCCGGTGAAGGTGAACACGGTGCTGCAACGCGGGGTGAACGACGTCGAGCTCGAACCGCTCGCCGCGTGGGCGCGGGACACCGGGGTGACGTTGCGGTTCATCGAGTTCATGGACGTCGGGGTGACCAACGGCTGGCGCCGCGAACAGGTGGTGCCGGCCGCCGAGGTCGTCGAGCGGCTGGCGGCACGGTGGCCGCTGGAACCGGTCGACGGCCGCGACGCCGCGGTGGCCGAGCGCTACCGCTACCTCGACGGCGCCGGCGAGGTCGGGGTGGTCGCCAGCGTGACCCGACCCTTCTGCCGAAGCTGTGTCCGGGCCCGGCTCTCGGCCGTCGGCGAGGTGTTCACCTGCCTGTTCGCCGCGACCGGGTTCGATCTGCGGGCGGTGCTGCGCGGTGACGCCGACGACGCCGAGGTGGCCGCCGTCCTCGGCCGGCTGTGGGGGCTGCGCGAGGACCGTGCCTCGGAGCTGCGCGCCGCAGAGGGCCTCACCGGCCCCCGGGTGGAGATGTCCTACATCGGTGGGTGAGTGCCCACATGCCCGGTCACCTGCGGAAACGTCATCGGGCCGCCTCAGCGGTTCGCGTAGATCTTCTCGGTCAGCTCGGCGACGGCCTCGTCGGGCAGGTGCCGTGCCACATCGGCCTCACTGATCATGCCCACGAGGCGCCCGTCCTCGATCACCGGCAACCGCTTGATTCGGTTGCGGGTCATGGCTTCGAGGACCTGCTCGTCGCGGGCGTCGGCGGAGATCCAGATCACCGTGCCCTGAGCCAACTCACCAGCCGTCATCGTGCTCGGGTCCCGGCCCTCGGCACAGCAGCGCAGCACGATGTCCCGGTCGGTGACGATGCCGTGGAGCTTGTCGTCGTCACCGCAGATCGGCATGCACCCCACATCGAGGTCTCGCATGCGTTCGGCGGTGAACTGCAGCGAATCGTGCTCGCCGACGCACTCGGCGCCGGCGTGCATCATGTCTCGTGCCAGCATCGGTCCCTCGTTCCTCGGTGGATCCCATCATCGTCCGTCACCGCCGGCAGCTGTCAACATCCTCCGGCCCCGCCTGCACGGGAGCGCAAGCGGAGCGCGACAGCCGCTCGCAGGTACGCATCGGGAGAGCGAGCGACCCGGTTGAGTCTGGCCACCGTGCCTGGTCGTATGGGCGCGAGCATCACGAACCGTGCTGGCACGGATCCCCGGTGGCTGTCGCACGAGCCTCGGGCCGTCCCCGGCCCGGCCCGAATCCCGCCCGTCGGCGTGCGCCGTCTGGTATCCACGCAGCGCGGCGGGCCGGGCCGTCGGTGAGCGGGCCACCGCGCCGGTCGGGCGGTAGCCCCCGCCCCGCACCGTCAGACAGGGGTCGCAGGTGCTCGCAGTCGAGAACCTCGAGGTGGTGTACGAGGGCGTGATCCTCGTGTTGAAGGGCGTCTCGCTGAAGGTCGGCGAGGGGCAGATCGTGGCGCTGCTCGGGGCGAACGGCGCCGGCAAGACCACGGTGCTTCGTGCCATCACCGGGCTGCTCGACGTGCATCGTGGGGAGATCACCCAGGGAACGGTCACGCTCGACGGAGCCCCGATCCATCACCTGGACGCTTCGGCGACCGTTGCCGCCGGTATCGGTCAGGTGATGGAGGGGCGTCGGGTCTTCGCGGAGTTCACCGTCGAGGAGAACCTGCGCGTCGGGGGGCACACCGTCGATCGGGGCCGCGTCGCCGCGGGGCTCGAGCGTGTCTACGGGCTGTTCCCGGTCCTCGCCGAGCGGCGCGGACAGGTGGCCGGCTACCTGTCGGGCGGTGAGCAGCAGATGCTCGCGATCGGGCGGGCGCTGATGGCTTCGCCGCGCTACCTCCTCCTCGACGAACCGTCGCTCGGGCTCGCGCCGCGGATGCTGGGCCAGATCCGGGAGCTGCTCGTGGAGATCAACGCGCAGGGCACCTCGGTCCTGCTCGTGGAGCAGAACGCCAACATGGCGCTGTCGATCGCCGAGCACGGCTACGTGCTCGAGACCGGCAAGGTCGTGATGGACGGGCCGGCCGAGGCGCTGCGCGGGGACAAGGATGTCCGGGAGTTCTACCTTGGGCTGCGGGAGGAGGGCGCGGTCGACTTCCGTCAGGTCAAGCACTACCGGCGCCGCAAGCGCTGGTTGTCCTGAGAGCACCGTCGACCCCGACGAGGAGCATCTGGTGGCGATCGTCCGTCCGCTGGGCCAGGCACTGCCCAGCACCGCGGCCGAGGTCGCGGCGGGAGAGGCCGTGCTCGAGGTCGAGGACCTCACCCTGCGCCTGGGTGGCACCACCGCGGTCTCCGACGTCGGTTTCCACGTCGAGCGCGGGGAGCTGTTCTGCCTCATCGGGCCCAACGGTGCCGGCAAGACCTCCGTCTTCAACTGTCTCTCCGGCTTCTACCGGCCTCAGCAGGGCCGCATCACCTTCCTCGGCGAGTCGCTCGTCGGCCAGCGCCCCGACCGGATCGCCGAGCGCGGCGTCGCGCGGACCTTCCAGAACATCGAGCTGTTCGAGAACCTCACGGTGCTGGACAACCTGATGCTGGGCCGTCACCGCCACCTGCCCTACGGCGTGCTGGCCGGGATCCTCCACGCCGGCGCCGCCCGGCGCATCGAGCTCGACAACCGCAGGAAGGTCGAGGACATCATCGACTTCCTCGAGATCGAGGCGCACCGCAAGTTCCCGGTGGGGATGCTCCCCTACGGCGTCAAGAAGCGCGTCGAGCTCGGTCGGGCGCTGGCGATGGAGCCCAAGCTCCTCCTCCTCGACGAGCCCGTCGCGGGGATGAACGTCGAGGAGACCGAGGACATGGCGCGGTTCATCCTCGACATCCGCGCCGAGCTGGGGGTCACCATCATCCTGGTGGAGCACGACATGGGCGTGGTGATGGACCTCGCCGACCGGGTCATGGTCCTCGACTTCGGCCGCCGGATCGCGCTGGGCACCCCCGCGCAGATCCAACGCGACCCGCGGGTGATCGCGGCCTACCTCGGCGACGGGGACGCCGGCGAGGTCGGCCCACCGCGTGCCGACGACGGCGGGGAGGTGCGCCCGTGAGCACCCTCGTCGACGCACCCGGCCCGTCGGCCGACCCCACCGTGCGTGCGCTGCCCAGCCGTGTCCACGACTGGGCCCGGCGCCGTCCCGGGGACGTGTGCATGCGGGAGAAGCGCTGGGGGATCTGGCAGGACATCACCTGGGCCACCTACTGGGAGCACGTCACCCTGGTCGCCCACGGACTCGCCGCCCTGGGTGTCACCGCAGAGGACCGGGTCGCGATCCACTCGGAGAACCGGCCCGAATGGTTGTACGCCGACGTCGGGGCGAACGCGATCCGTGCCATCTCTGTCGGCCTGTACCCGACGAACCCCGCCGCTGAGGTCTCCCACCTGCTGCGTGACTCGGGGGCGACGGTCCTCGTCGCCGAGGACCAGGAACAGGTCGACAAGGCCCTCGACGTCGAGGAGGAGTGCCCCGACCTCGAGCGGATCGTGTACGTCGAACCGCGGGGGGTGCGCGACTACGACCACCCGAAGCTGACCAGCTTCGAGGAGCTCCTCGAGCTCGGCCGTGGCCACCGCCAGGCGCACCCGGACCTCCTCGACCGTGCGGCCCGGCAGACCTCCCCGGACGACGTCGCGACGCTGATCTACACCTCCGGCACCACCGGTCCACCGAAGGGCGCGATGCTCACGGTGGCGAACATCGAGTTCGCGATCCGGTCGCTCCTCGGCAGCGACGGCGTGTTCCACCCACCGCCGTCGTCCGACGACGTGGCGCTGAGCTACCTGCCGCTGTGCCACGTCGCCGAGCGGGCGGTGACCACCTGGACGAACGCCGACTCCGGGCTGGTGGTGCACTTCGCCGAGTCGATCGACACCGTGCAGGCCAATCTCCGCGAGGTCCAGCCGACGCTGTTCTTCGCGGTCCCGCGGATCTGGGAGAAGATCCACGCGGGGATCCAGGTGAGGATGAGCGCCGCCTCGCCGCTGAAGCGCCTCGTGTACGCGGCCACCAGGAGGCTGTCCGCCACGATCGCCGACGAGCTCGTCGCGAACGGGGGCGTGCACACCGCCAAGAGCCGGCTGCTGTACGCGTTGGGCCACCCCCTGGTGTTCCGGGCCCTGCGTGAGCGCATCGGGCTGGCCAAGGTCCGCGGCGCGATCTCCGGTGCCGCCCCGATCGCCCCGGAGGTGCTGCGGTTCTTCTTCGGGATCGGGGTGGTGATCCAGGAGATCTACGGGATGACCGAGCAGTCGGCGGTCGCCACCGTCAACCGCCCGGGCCGCGTCCGGCTGGGCACCGTCGGTGAGCCCCTGCCGGGGACGCAGTTGCGGATCGACGAGTCGACGGGCGAGATCCTCACCCGCCACCCCGGGGTGTTCGCCGGGTACTGGAACCAACCCGCGAAGACCGCCGAGGTCCTCGACGCCGACGGATGGCTGCACACCGGTGACGTCGGCGAGTGGGTCGAGGGCACCCACGTGCGCATCGTCGACCGCCTCAAGGACGTCATCGTCACCGCCGGCGGGAAGAACGTCTCGCCCTCCGAGATCGAGAACCAGCTGAAGTCGTCGCCGTTCGTCAAGGAGGCGGTGGTGATCGGTGACACCCGGCCGTACCTGACCGCCCTGATCGGGATCGAGTTCGACACCGTCGCCGCCTGGGCGCAGCGCCGCGGCATCCCCTACACCACCTACCGGGACCTCTCGGAGAAGCCGGAGGTCCTCGAGCTCGTGCAGCAGGCAGTCAACCGCGCCAACGAGCGCTTCTCCCGGGTCGAGAACGTCCGCAAGTTCCGCACGATCCCGAAGGAACTCGACCACGGCGACGGCGAGCTCACGGCGACCCAGAAGGTCAAGCGTGCCGCGCTGCACGAGCGTCTGAACCACCTCGTCGAGGACATGTACGGCGATCGCCGTCGGTATGCGGGTGGCGACCAGGTCGAGGTGCACGGCTCCGCCGACGCCGAGGGCGGCCAGGCGCCCCTCGGGGCGTCACGGTGAGCCGCCGCCCCACGCCCCGTGGCGAGGACCGATCGCGTCCGCGCCCTCGACGGGCCCGGATCAGGGAGGGCGGCCGGTGGAGGAACTGATCGCCTCGGTGGTCCGGGGCCTGGGGATCGGCAGCACCTACGCACTGATCGCGGTCGGCTTCGTGATCGTGTACCGGGCGACCGACGTGGTGAACTTCGCCCACCCGGCGCTGATGATCCTCGGGGCGTACTACACGTCGTGGTTCACCTTCACGGTGGGTCTGCCCTTCGTGCTCGCGGTCCCCGCGGCGATGGTGAGCGTCGCGGTGCTGGCGGCGCTGTGCGAGCGGATCGCGATGCGGCCGATGGTCGGTGAGCCGCCGTTCGCCGCCGCGATGGTGACGGTCGGCGTGTTCTTCGTCCTGTTCGTCCTCGCGTTCCGCCTCATCGGGACAACGGTGATCACGATGGGCGACCCCTGGGGGCTCGAACGGGTCACCGTCCTGGGGGTGCGGCTGTTCCAGGTCGACCTGGCCAAGACCGTGATCGCGTTGGTGGCCATCGGCGCGGTGGCGGCGTTCCTGAAGCGCTCCCGCATCGGGCTCGCGATGCGGGCGACGGCGCTGGACCAGGAGGTGGCGATGGCCCAGGGGGTGAAGGTGGGCCGGGTGTTCGGTCTGTCGTGGGCGATCGCCGGGGCGACCGCCGGGCTCGCCGGGATGCTGATCGGCACCGCTGCCGGCGGGGTCGAACCGGTCACCGCCCTGGTGGCGCTGAAGGCGCTGCCGGTGATCATCCTCGGCGGGCTCGACTCGGTGGAGGGCACCGTCCCGGCCGGGATCGCGATCGGGATCGCCGAGTCGCTGACCCGGACCTACCAGCCGGCGTACGCGCCGTGGCTGGGGGCGAACGTCGACGTGGTGGTGCCGTACCTGATCATGATCCTGGTGCTGATGGTGCGGCCCTACGGCATCTTCGGGACCCGGCAGGTCCAGCGGATATGAGCGCGCTGCGGGGACGGGACACCGGGGCGCGGGCCTCACGCGCCGGGCTGCGCGGCCGGCCGGGGCTGGTGACCGACTACGCGCGGGATCAGGCGATCTGGAACACCCCGGCAAAGAAGGCCTGGACGCTGGCCCTGGTCGTGGTGGTGCTCGCCAGCCCGGCACCGATGTACCTCAGCCGCGACCTGACCAGCCTGCTGACCACGGTGTTCATCTACGCGATCGGTGGGATCGGCCTGAACCTCGTCACCGGGTACGCGGGCCAGGTCTCCCTGGGCCACGCCTTCTTCCTTGGTCTGGGTGCGTACACGGCCGCGTTCTTCGGCGGCGAGTCGACCGCGACGCTGCACGGGCTCGGGCTCGAGCTGTGGGTGTGGCTGCCGATGGCCGGGATCGTGCCGGCGGTCGTCGGGTTCGCGGTCGCGCCGCTGGCGGCACGTGTGCGTGGGCTCTACCTCGCGATCCTCACCCTGGGCCTGCTGTTCGTCGGTGAGCACGTGTTCAAGGAGGCCCGCAGCTTCACCGGTGGCGCCGGGATCGGTCGGGCACCGGCCGAGCCGGTGATCGGCGGGTTCGACCTCTACGCCCGCCACACCGTGTTGGGGGTCGAGCTGCCGCGCGAGACGCTGTTCTACTACCTGTGCTTCGCGCTGCTGATCGTGCTCGGGGTCGCGGCCCGCAACCTGGCGCGCACGAAGACGGGACGCGCGTTCGCGGCGGTGCGCGACCGCGACGTCGCCGCCGAGATCATGGGCGTGCCGCTGCTGAAGACCAAGACGCTGGCGTTCACCCTGTCCTCGTTCTACGCCGGGATCGCCGGGGCGCTGCTCACCGTGGTGTGGGGGAGGACGACCCCCGAGAACTGGAACCTGTTCCTGTCGGTGGAGTTCCTGGCGGTGATCCTCATCGGTGGGGTCGCCACGATCTCGGGCTCGATCATGGGGGCGGCGTTCGTGGTGCTGATGCCCCGGCTCGTCGAGAGCCTCGCCCCGCACGTGCCGTTGATCGCCGGCCGCGTCGGCGAGCCGGGGCTGCTCACGGTGTTCCAGCTGCAGGGGATGCTGTTCGGGGCGCTGATCGTGGCGTTCCTGGTCCTCGAGCCGCGGGGACTGTTCGGCCTGTGGCTGCGGGTGCGCAACTACTGGAAGGCGTGGCCGTTCTCGTACTGAGCGGGGTCGCCCCCCGCCGCTACGCTGCGAGGAGGGTCGTAGCGGTGTCGTAGCGGTCACGGCTCGCAGGTGACCCACCCGGCCCGCGGCGTATGGGAGGCCTCCGGATGCAGGAGACGATGCGGTGGCGGGCCCTGGCCCTGGCGGGCGTCCTGGGCCTGATCGCCGCGGCGTGCGGACCGGACACCGACGATGGGCCCGTCGCCGACGATCACGCCGGCGTCACCGAGGATCCCTGCCCCGACGCGGTGAACCCGGACAACGGCTGCATCTACCTCGGGGTCCTCTCCGACCTCTCCGAAGGGCCGTTCGCCGGGCTCGCCGTCCCCCTCACCAACGCGCAGGAGGACTTCTTCCGGCGCGTCAACGAGGAGGGCGGCATCGGTGGGTACGACGTCGACGTCAGCACCTACACCCGGGACACCCGCTACGACCCGCAGCCCCACAGCGCGGCGTACCGCGAGATCGAACCGTCCATCCTCGCGCTCGCCCAGACCTTGGGGACACCGACCACCCAGGCCGTGCTGCGCGACATGGACGACGACGACGTGATCGGCGTCCCGATGTCGTGGTGGTCGGGTTGGGACTTCCGCGACGAGACCCGTGGGTTGATCCTGCCGTCGGGGTACTCCTACTGCATGGAGTCGATGATCTCGCTGGACTGGCACGTCGAGGAGCACGGTGAGCCCTCCTCGGTGGTCGCGGTCGGCTACCCCGGGGACTACGGCGGAGACGCGGCCGCCGGCGCGCGGCTGTGGGCACAGGCCAACGACGTCGAGTTCCTCGGCTTCGTCGAGACCGCACCGAACCCGGTCGTCGGGAGCCAGGACGCCGCGATCGGCCAGGTCGTGGCCTCCGGCGCCGACGCCGTGGTGATCGCGGTGGGCCCGGCCGAGACCGCCGAGATCGTCGGCGGGTCCGCCGCCGACGACTTCACCGGGGTGTTCCTGGGCTCGCTGCCCACCTGGAACCCGGCGTTGATGGACACCCCTGCCGCCCAGGCGCTGCAGGATCTGTACTTCCACGTCATCCCGTGGGAGAACCTCGTCGAGGGTGACAGCGACGCCCACCACGCGATGCGTGAGGCCCTCGGGGACGGGCTGTCGGAGACCAACGACGGCTACTCGGCGGGCTGGATCATGTCGTACCCGATCAAGGCCGCGCTCGAGGCCGCGGCGGCCGACGGCGAGCTCACCCGTGAAGGGGTTCGCGCCGCCGTCGACGGGCTCACCGTGGATTTCGAGGGGGCGCTGCCGGAACGCACCTTCGGGGTCGAGGCGAACGAGCTGGTGCTGCGTGAGGCGGTGATCGCGGCCCCCGACCCCGACTCGGAGTGGAACGAGAGCACCGTCGCCACCGGTGTGAGCGGTCCGACCGCGCAGGCGTTCGACTACACCGAGCCGTGTGTCGGTGGGTGAGCCGGACGCCGGGCGCCGCTCAGCGTCGCCACCGCGAAGATCCCCAGCGACAGGCCGTACATGGTGCTGCGCGGGGGACCGTCCAGGCCGGTGAGCCCCCAGACCACGAGGGCGGCGATCCCCACCCCGGCCAGGGACACGGCGGGGGCGAGCGGGGCGTGACGCACCGTGCTGGCGACCCATCCGACCAGGGCCCCGGCGACGAGGAGCCCGACGAACAGGACGGCGAGCCAGGTGAACCGGCTGAGCCCCCACGGGCCCTCGAAGGTCTGCTGCAGCAGCCCGCGACCCCACACGTCGCCTTCGACGACCGCGACCAGGGCGGCCGCCGCGACGGATCCGAGGAGCACCGCCTCACGCGCGCCGGACCTGCGCTCGGCGGTCGCGGCCGCGGCACCCGACGCCGCGATCAGCGCGGTGGCGAGGAAGACCCCGGCGACCAACACCAGGGTGGGCGGGACGTTCGGCAGGATCGGCGGGGTGGGCACCCACCCGGCTGTCCACCAGGTCCCGGCCTGGAACCACAACGCCAGGACGGTCGTCAGCGCCGCGATGGTCACCGCGAGGGCCGGTCGGCTCCGGGCAGCCCGCACCACGAACCCGACCACCGCGCCGGCCACCGCGAGGAGCGCGACGGAGAGCCCGTCGGGCAGGGGGGTCGGGATCCCGCGGGGCGACAGCAGCAGCATCACCACCGCCGGCACGATGAGCACGACCAGCATCAGGAGCGTGGCGCCGAGGCCGGCTCCGAGCTGTCGAGCCGGACCTCGCCGCCGTCCGCGGTCGGCTTCACGGATACCTGAGGTCACGGGCGGACCTCCGTTGGTCTTCGGGTCCTGTGCGGCGACTCCCGGACCGCGCGAGGACACCGACTGTAGACCGATGGGGGCGCAGCGCAACCACGACCGCTGTGGCCCGTCCGGGGCACGCATCCCCGCGGGTGCGGCTGCCGGGCGGACGGTCCCGTCGGCGGCGAGGTGTGCGACCGTGCTGGGGTGGGTCGCAGGGCTGGGGACCGGAGCGGGGGTGGTCACGGCGGTCACGGCCACGCCCGACCTCGTCATCCTGCCGGCCCACGACCCCGACGCCCCCCGGAGGCCTGTCGCCGGAGGATCTCGAGGAGCACCCGCAGCAGCAGCACCGTGGCGCCGAACAGGCCCAGCCAGCCGATCATCTCCAGGAGCCGGATCTCGGTCCCGGCGAGGACCGGCCCGGCCTCGGCGGTGACCATCAGCACGGCGATCAGGCCGAGGCCGAGGGCGAGGCCGGCGAGCACGGCCCGGTTGAGGAGTCGTTCGACGACGGCGACGTCGTTGGGGTCGGAGAACAGCCGGACCCGGGTGGTCAGGCCGCCGTGCTGCAGCAGTGTGGCGATCCGGTCCAGGTGCCGGGGGGCGCGTCGCACCAGGGGGCCGAGCTGCGCCCACTCCCGCTGCAGCAGCTCGCCGAGCGAACCCGGCGAGGTGCGCTCCCGCAGCTCGGCGCCACCGAGCTCGGCGACACGGTCGATGAGGGGGTAGGCCGGCGAGAGCTGTTCGAGGGTGCCGGCCAGGGTCGCCAGCGCCCTGAACATCGTCGAGGTCTGGGGCGGGAGGCGGAACCCCAGGCGGGTGGTGAGCCGGAGCAGGTCGGTGAGCGCCTCGGCAGGGGGCAGTCCGGGTCCCAGGTGGGCGGACATGAACCGTGCCAGGGACCGTTCGATGTCGTCGGGGTCGCGGGTCGGCGGGATCGATCCGATCGCCACCAGGGACTCGTAGAGCAGCGACGGCTCGCCCAGACGGATCGCCAGCAGCATCTGGAACACCGACGCACGCTCGAACGCGTCGAGGCGGCCGGTCACGCCGAAGTCGATCAGCCCGAGCGTGCCGTCGTCGAGGAGGAGGACGTTGCCGGGGTGAGGGTCGCCGTGGAATCGCTCGCCGGCGAGCATGGCCTCGACCTGTGAGTCGCAGAGGCGGTCGGCCAGCTTTCGCGCCTGATCGTCGGTGAGTGCCGTCGGCCTGCCGGCCGACAGCGGGGTGCCGGCGAGTCGGTCCATCACCAACAGGCGCTCGGTGGTCAACTCGTCGACGATGTCGGGGCTGCGTACCCCGTCACGGCGTCGTGTCGCGGTGGCGATCTCGGCGGCGTGGCGCCCTTCGACGCGGAGGTCGAGCTCGGTGCGCAGTGCCCGCGCGAAGTCCTCGGCGATCGCCCCGATCTCGTAGGTGGCCCCCCACTCGGTGCGTCGCTCGGCGAGCCGGGCGAAGGCGACGGCGATCCCCAGGTCGCGTTCGACGTGCTCGAGCAGGCCGGGACGGCGGACCTTGATCACGACCTCGCGGCCGTCGAGGAGCCTGGCGAGGTGCACCTGCGCGATCGACGCCGAGCCCAACGGGGTCCAGTCGACCTCGGCGAAGACCTCCTCCAGCGGACGGGACAGCTCCGCCTGAATCGCCCGTTCGGCTTCTTCCCTGGTCAACGGCCGTGCGGCGGCGTGCAGTCGGCCGAGCTCGGCGAGCGCCTCCGGGGGGAGGAGGTCGGGGCGGGTCGCCAGCAGCTGACCGAGCTTGACGAACATCCCCCCAGCGTCCTCCAACGCGGTGCGTGCTCGGCGTGCCAGTTCCACGGGGTCGCGGCTGGGCACCTCGCCACGCCGTAGGCCGAGCGCCGGCGCGAACCCGTGCCGCACCAGGATCCTGGTGATCCGCAATGATCGCGCGAGCATCCCAGTGCGCCGCCGCAGGGCACGCCAGGGGTTGGTCGGCCGGAACCCGACCCGCCGCGGTCGGGCCAGCAGCACCTCGATCGCGACCACCATGAGCATCGCGGCCACGACCTGGAACGGCAGCG
>SLDB01000153.1 GCA_007125475.1 Nitriliruptoraceae bacterium
CGCGTGAAGCCGAAGCGTCACATCGGTCTCACCGCGGAGCTGTGCATCCTCTGCCGTGCCTGTGAGGACGTCTGCCCCTGGGAGTGCATCTACATGATGTCCCCGGACATCATCAAGGACGCCGACAGCGGTGCGCTGACGACGTTGGCCGAGCAGTCGCACGCCGTGTTCATCATCGACGACAACGAGTGCACCCGCTGCGCGATCTGTGTGGAGCGGTGCCCCTCCGATGCCCTGTGGCTGGGCCGCGTCGACAACTGATCGATTGCTGATCGTCGTCGACCGCTCGAGCACCGATCCGATCCCGAGGAACCATCGTGGCGAAGAAGGACCTCAAGGGCGCCGTCCAGGACAACGTGGTCTGGAAGTCGATCTTCCGTCCCGGGTCGATCTACCGCAAGGGCTACCGGGACACCTCCCGGGACCGTGCGCTGGCGGCGATGAACAACGTCCTCTACCACCTGCACCCGGTGAAGGTGAAGCGTCACGGCCTCAAGCTCACCTACACCTACTGCCTCGGCGGGCTGAGCTTCTTCCTCTTCATCCTGCTCACGATCACCGGCATCTTCCTGATGTTCTTCTACACCCCGGCGGCCGGTGCCGGCACCGAGGTCGCCTACCTCAACATGCGCGACCTGTCGGCGTCGGTGACGTTCGGCCAGTTGGTGCGCAACCTCCATCGGTGGGGGGCGCACGCGATGGTGTTCACCGTGTTCCTGCACATGGCACGGGTGTTCTACCACGGGGCCTACAAGCCGCCACGGGAGTTCAACTGGGTCGTCGGGGTGATCCTGCTGCTGCTCACCCTGCTGCTCTCGTTCACCGGCTACCTGCTGCCGTGGGACCAGCTGGCGCTGTGGGCCGTCACCGTGGGCACGAACATGATGGGCTTCACCCCTGTGTTCGGCGACCAGGTGCAGTTCGTCCTCCTCGGTGACGTGGAGATCGGCCCCAACACCCTGCTGCGCTGGTACGTCCTGCACGTGCTGTTCATCCCCTTCATCACGGTGCTCTTCCTCGCGGTCCACTTCTGGCGGATCCGCAAGGACGGGGGCATCTCCGGCCCGCTGTGATCCGGTGACGCACCACCCCCACCGGAGGGCCGCCAGCCGCAGGCCCGAGACCCGAGAGGCGACGAGATGAGCGACGAGGTCCAGATCGATCAGGAGGTCTATGACCGCCTGATCGGCGAGGGCAAGAGCGAGCGCATCGCCCGGGCGAAGGCGAAGGCGGCGGCGGTCCGCCAGGCCAAGATCGCCGAGGGCCAGTCGCTCGGCCCCAAGCCGGCCGAGGAGGCCAGCAAGAAGCTCGAGGAGTTCCGCGAGAAGGCCGCCAGCGGCGGCGGTGTGGCGACCAAGACAGCGGCACCCGCCGGTGGCGACGCCGGGGCGGGCGGACGGCTCACCCCCGAGCAGCGGGCCGCCCGGGTCGCCGCCTCGCTGGGTCAGGAGCAGCAGCCGCCGTCGATGGGCGTGCCGGCCTCGTCGGAGCACACCCACCGCCTGTTGGCGCTCGTCCCGCCCTCGGGGATCCAGCAGGTCCAGGCCAAGCAGCAGGACAAGGTCTACACCTGGCCGCACCTGCTGCTGGTGGAGTTCGTCGCGCTGTTGGCGGTCACCGCACTGCTGCTGGTGGCCTCGTTCTTCCTCGACGCCCCGTTGGGGTCGCTGGCCAACCCCAACGAGGTGCCGGCGATCAACAAGGCGCCGTGGTACTTCATGGGGTTGCAGGAGCTGCTGCGCTACTTCCACCCGATGGTCGCCGGGGTGACGCTGCCCGGGGTGTTCATGGTCGGCTTGATGGCGGTCCCCTACGTGGACAAGAACCCCTCGGCGCACCCGGAGAACCGCAAGCTGGCGAATATGGCGTTCACGTTCTTCCTGACCTTCTGGGGCCTGCTGGTCATCATCGGCTCCTTCCTCCGGGGGGCCGGGTACGAGTGGGTGTGGCCCTGGGTCGAGGGACTCGGCTTCACCCTCTAGACGCCGGGTGCCGGTACGGCACACTGGTCGTAGTCATCGCGGGAGAATCCAGTCATGGCAGACGACAAGAAGCGCGCATCCGGGCTCAAGCCCGTCGAGCGCCGGACGTTCCTGCGCTACAGCCTCATCGGGTCGGTGAGCGCAGGGCTCGGCGGGTTCGCCCTCTCGTCGCTGGGTTTCCTGTGGCCGCGCCCCGGAGACGGGTTGTTCGGCGAGGAGGACCTCGGCGACGCACGGGAGCTCGCCGACGAGATCAACGACACCCGCGCACCGATCCGGGTCCCCGAAGGAGGGGTCTCGATCCTGGTGTGGGATCCGTCGATCAGCGCCGCCGAGCGCAACTACGGCGCCGACCACGCGATCCTGGACGACACGACCGGGCTGATGGCGGTCGATTCGCAGAACTGCCCCCACCTCGGTTGCGGGGTGCCGTGGTGCCAGAGCTCACAGTGGTTCGAGTGCCCGTGCCACGGCTCCCGCTACAACCGCTACGGCGAGTGGACCGGCGGTCCGGCGCCACGCGGCCTGGACCGGTTCGTCTCGTTCATCAACGACGACGGACGCTTCATCGTGAACTTCGGTGAGCACCTGACCGGCCCCGCCCGCACCGCGAACGCCCTCGAGCAGCCGCCCGAGGGTCCGCCATGCGTCGACGCCTGATCTCCGGAGACCACGGATGACCGCACCTTTCCTGGCCGTCGAGGCGGGTGGCAGCAACGTCCCTGTCATCATCCTCATCGTCGCGTTGGTCGGCTTCGGCCTCGCCTACTTCTTCGTGGGCCCCGGCCGCCGACGTGGGCCGCGACGCAACGCCGACATCCCGCTGGCGATGCGCCCCCACCACTCCGACGAGGAGCTCGAGGGCCGGGGGATGGAGCGGGCGATGGCCTGGGGGGTGGCGCTGGCCGTGTTCGCCTCCCTGTTCATCCCGCTGTACTGGCTGATCGAGCCCGACCGGATCAACCGGGCGGTCGACGACTTCTACGCCGCCGACGTCGACTCGGGCCGCGTCGAGTACCAGAACGCCTGCGCCGCCTGCCACGGCGAGAACCTCAGCGGCGGGTCGGCACCCCACCCGGACCCCGACGTCGATACCGCCTGGCCGGCACCGGCGCTCGACAACGTCGTCGCCCGGTACCAGGGTTCCGAGGTCGTCGAGGACGTCCGGGAGTTCCTCGAGCTGTCGATCACCTACGGACGCCCCGGCACCCCGATGCAGGCGTTCAGCGTCGGTCAGGGCGGGAACCTCTCCGACAACCAGGTCAACCAGATCATCACCTACATGCTGTCGGTGCAGACCGGCGAGCTCCCCGAGCAGCAGGGGGTGCCG
>SLDB01000283.1 GCA_007125475.1 Nitriliruptoraceae bacterium
AGGTCGGGCTGTGACTGTGCCCGCTCGAGTGCCATCCCCATCGAGTAGTGGTTGTTCTCACAGGCGAACAGGACGGGAACCTGCCACAGCGCCGCGAGGTTGAGGGACTCGTGGAACGCACCCTCGTCCACCGCGCCGTCGCCGAAGAAGCAGACGGTGACACGATCGCGGCCCTGCATCCGATCGGCCAGCGCGATGCCGACGGCGAGCGGGATCCCACCGGCGACGATCGCGTTGCCGCCGTAGAACCGTGTCTTCGCATCGAAGAGGTGCATCGACCCGCCACGGCCACGACTCACTCCGTCGACCTTTCCGAGCATCTCGGCCATGATCGGACCCAAGCCGATGCCCTTGGCGATGGCGTGACCGTGCTCCCGGTAGGTGGACACCACCGCGTCATCGTCGCGCAGCGTCGGCATCACCCCAGCGGCGATCGCCTCCTCGCCGATGTAGACGTGGAGGAATCCGCGGATCTGCGCGGCCGAGTACAACTCGATGCATCGCTCCTCGAAGGCACGGATCCGAAGCATCATCCGCAGCAGCTCGACGGCCTGCTCGGGATCGAAGCCCCGAGACCGGAGGCCGCCGGGCACGTGAGGCTGTCGTGTGGTCACGAGTCACCCTTTGCTGATCCGCGGGGGTCGCCGTCGTCGGGGCCGACCTCCAGGGTCGAGAGGTCGCCTTCGGGCAGCCCGAGTTCACGCGCCTTGAGCAGTCGGCGCATGATCTTCCCGCTGCGCGTCCGGGGCAGGGCGGCAACGACGACGATCTCCCGTGGGGCCACGGCCGATCCGAGCCGGCTGCGGGCGAACCCGCGCAACTCGCGCAGCAGGGCCTCGGTGGGCTCGAATCCCGGGTACAGGCTCACGAACGCCTTGACGACTTCTCCGGCGATGGGGTCGGGAACCCCGATCACCCCGGCCTCGACCACCGCTTCGTGCCCGGTCAGGACCCCTTCGACCTCGGTGGGGCCGATCAGGTGCCCGGCCGACTTGATGACGTCGTCGGTGCGCCCCACGAACCACAGGTAGCCGTCGGCGTCACGCCGGGCCATGTCCCCGGTCAGGTACCAGCCGTCGCGGAAGCACCGCGCGTACCGTTCCGGCTGACCCAGGTAGTCGCGGAACATCGACGGCCAGCCGGCACGCAACGCCAGTTCGCCTTCGGCCTCGGGGGTGTCGAGGATCTCGAGTGCCGGGTCTTCCCCCTCACCCTCCCCCGTCCGGTGGACGAGAGCGACCTCGACACCGGGGACCGGCAGGCCCATCGACCCGGGACGGACGTCGATCGCCGCGAAGTTGGACACCATGATCGCGCCGGTCTCCGTCTGCCACCAGTTGTCGTGGATCGGGGTACCGAACGCCTCCTGGCTCCAGACCACCGCAGCGGGGTCGAGCGGCTCGCCCACGCTCGCGAGGAACCGCAGGGCGGAGAGGTCGCGCCCTTCCCGCGGCTGCTCGCCGGCCTTCATCAGCATCCGTACGGCGGTCGGTGCCGTGTACCAGACACTCACCCGTTGTTCTTCGAGGATCGAGTACCACCGCACCGCGTCGTATTCGGCCTCATCGACGACGAGGGTCACGCCCAGCGTCAACGGAGCGACGATCCCGTACGAGGTCCCCGTCACCCATCCGGGATCGGCGGTGCACCAGAACACGTCCTCAGGATGCAGGTCGAGCGCGTACCTGGCCGTGGCGCTGTGTGCAACCACCGCCTCGTGCACGTGGAGGGCGCCTTTGGGTTGGCCGGTCGTGCCACTGGTGAAGTGCAGCAGCGCGGGATCCTCGGGATCCGTCGGAGCGATGACGTAGCTCGCAGCCGCCTTCGCCATCAACTCCTCGAGGTCGAGCGTCCCGGCTGGAGGTTCGCCGTCGGCGTCGACGACGAGCACGTGTTCGAGTGCCGGCAGCTGATCCCGTAGGGCGCTGACCTTGCGCTCGTACTGGCGCCGACTCGTGACCAGCACGCGGCCGGTCCCGAGGTCGAGCCGCTGACGGATGGGCTCCGGTCCGAACGCGGCGAACAGGGGGGAGACCACCGAGCGGTGCTTGAGGGCTCCCAGCGCCGCCACGTACAACGATGGCACGCGCCCGAGTAGCAGGAAGACGCGCTCACCGGTGCCCACGCCGAGGCCGTCCAGGACGTTCGCGAAGCGATCGGTCAACTCACGCAGAAGCGCATAGGTGAGATCCTCGCTCCGCCCGTCCTTGCCCAGCCAACGCAGTGCCGTCCGATCTGCGTATGGGCCTGTGGCATGACGATCCACCGCCTCGTGGGCGATGTTGAGACCTGCACCGTCGGGCAGACCGGTCATCGCGGACCGGGCCTCGTGCCAGGGCGAGCCGGCGTGCGCCGCCGCATAGTCGGTCAGGTTGGGGGTGACCCGGAAGCTTGACGGATCCTTGCGGAGGACGGGCCAACCCATGGAGGACTCCCGGTGTCGCGTTCGCTGTGGCGACGTCCTCGATGAAAACGCACCAACCCCGGGGCCGCGAGGGTCGATGGACCCCAACCGGTAGGCCCTTCAGGCGGGTACCTCCACACGACCGTCGCCGGTTCCGGTGAAAGGACCGGCTCGGCGCCACCGTCGCAGGTGAGGACCAATGGCCCTGGTCACGCGTGGCGCATCGGCGCACGGTGGGGATGCGACGTTCGTGCTGTGCGCGGGAGTTGGCGCCCCTGCGACGGAGAAATCGGTCGGAGGCACCCAACTGAGAGGCCGCAGAAGCGGTGACCGCCAAGACCTGATCCGGACCATACCGGCGGAGGAAGCGCAGCGCGGACGTCGCACCTTCGTGCCGGTGGACCAGGCGATTCGCGGACAGACGTGCGGCCGCTCGCCGTCCCGGTGCGGAACTCGTCCATCCCGCCGCGGGGCAACCCGTCGTGGTCGGCTTGCCCCTTGGTGGGACCCCGGTGGCCTTCGAGGTCGCGCACGCAAGAGGTGCCCCGCTTGACGTGCTCGTGGTCCGCCAGCTGGGTTGTCCGTTGCACCCGACCTTGCGCACCTGCCGGTGGGGTGCTTCAGGGCCGGCGCCGGCGCTGCACAACCGACTCGCCGTGGTGCCTGGTGCCTCCCGGCAGTTCGAGGAGCCTGGCGCCCTGGAGCAGGTCGCTGAACTCGCGCGCGACTGGTTCGTCCACCACGTGACCGCCACACGCACCCCGGTGCGAGGAGGGGTTTCGCGTCGCTCGCCCCGGAGGCCGTTGTCCTCTACGTCGCCTGACGTTCCCCGCGCATGCTCGACGGGAGCAGGGCGTCGGTCCGAGCCCGTCGGTCCGAGCCCGTCAGCTCCAGAGGAGCATGATC
>SLDB01000220.1 GCA_007125475.1 Nitriliruptoraceae bacterium
CGGCGGTCAGGCCCAGGTCGTCGTCGAGGTCCAGATGCCGCGCCGGTGTCAGCGTGGTGCGGCAGAGCTCGGGGTACATCGAGTACCCCGGTCGGGTGTGCACGGCGAGGCGGCCCGGGCCGCCGTAGGCCTGCAGCAGCTGTACCAGCACCTCGTTCGAGCCGTTCGCCGCCCAGACCTGATCGGTGGTGAGCCCGAAGCGGGCCGCGATCGCCGCCCGGAGTGCGAGGTGCTCCCGGTCCGGGTAGCGGTGCAACCCCAGGCCGGGCAGGCGCTCGGCGACGTCGGCGAGGTAGGCGTGTGGCGGCGGGGTCGCGGTCTCGTTGGTGTTCAGTCGGACGGCGACGTCGAGTTGTGGGGCGCCGTACGGCGTCACTCCGGCGAGGTCGTCGCGGAGCGGGACGCGTCGGACGGCACCGTCGGTGCTCACGGTCGTCGCTCCAGCCGTGCCTGAACGGCCCGCCAGTGCGCCGGGAGGTCTTCGGCGTCCGCCAGGCGCCGGACGCTGTCGGCGAGCTCGCTGAGCGACGCCTCGTCGTACTCGACGAAGTTCACCGGGACCAGGAACGACGACGTCGTCAACCCACCGGCGAACCGGGCCGTCCCCGACGTCGGCAGGGTGTGGTTCGGCCCGGCGGCGTAATCCCCGAGGCTGACCGGCGTCGCGGCGCCGATGAACGTGGTCCCCGCGTACCGGATGCGCTCGGCGACGGCGCGGGCGTCCGCGGTGTGGACCTCGAGGTGCTCGGCGGCGAACGCCTCGGCGACCTCCACGGCGTGGTCGATGTCGTCGACGATGATCGCGGTGCCCTGCCCCGCCAGCGAGGCCTCGACCCGCTCACGGTGACGTGTCGTGGCCACCTCGTCGACCAGGGCGTCCTCGACGGCGTCGACCAGCGACGGCGAGGTCGTGATCAGCAGCGCGGTGGCGAGCTCGTCGTGCTCGGCCTGCGCGACCAGGTCGGCGGCGACGATCACCGCATCGGCCGTGTCGTCGGCGACGATCGCGACCTCGGTCGGCCCGGCGTAGCCGTCGGTGCCGACGACCCCTTCGGCGGCGAGCCGCTGCTTGGCCAACGAGACGTAGAGGTTCCCCGGACCCACGATCTTGTCGCACACCGGGGTGCTCTCGGTGCCGTACGCCATCGCCGCCACCGCCTGGGCCCCCCCGACCCGCAGCACGCGGTCCACGCCGAGGAGGCGGGCGGTCGCCAGGATGGTGCGGTTCGGCCAACCGTCCCGGACCCCGTGGGGGTCGACGCCGCTGGGCGGGGTGCACAGCACGACCTCCCCGACACCGGCGACCTGTGCGGGCACCACCGTCATCACCACCGTCGACGGGTACACCGCCTTCCCGCCCGGGATGTACACCCCGGCCCGCTGCACAGGGTTGAACCACACCCCCATGCGCGCGCCATCACGCACGTCCTCCCAGGGGCGTGGACGAGCGCGTTCGTGGAACCACCGCACCTGGTCAGCGGCGCGTTCGATCGCGGTGCGCAACGCCGGATCGAGGCCGGCGACGGCGTCGTCGAGGACGTCGTCGCCGACGACGAGGGGGTCGTCCTCGGCGAGTTCGACGCCGTCGAATCGGGCCGTGAGCGCCCGCAACGCCGTGTCGCCGCCTTCCCGGACCGCAGCGAGCGACTCGTCGACGCCGGCACGCGCCGCGGCGAGGTCCACCCGGGGCCGCGGGAGGCGGTCACGGACGTCGCTGCGGTCACCGCGGAGATCGAGGAGGGTCAGACGTGGCATACGGGCCTCGTGGTGCGTCGGCCGTGGGCGCCGCATCGTAGCGACGGACACCGCGCACCCCGTCCCACCCCGTCCCACCAGGGTGATGCGGCCAACGCGCAGGGTGCGCGCTAGGTTCGCGGAGATGGGAGAGGTGACCAGGCACGGGGAGCGGCGCCAACCGCGCTCGAGTGCTGCCCTCGTCGTCGACCGCAACTACGGCCCGTTCTTCTGGGGCAACATCGTCTCCAACAGCGGGAACTGGCTGTTCAACGTCACCGCGGCGATCGTGGTGTTCCAGCTCAGCGGTTCGGCGTTCCTCACCGGGCTGGTCTCGGTCGGGCAGTTCCTCCCGCTGATGGTGATCTCGCCGCTCGCCGGCTCGCTCTCCGACCGCTTCGACCGCCGGGCCATCGTGCTGGTCGGTCAGGGGCTGGCGGCCGTCGCCGCCACCGTCCTGGCGGTGGCGACGCTGGTGGTCGGTCTCGACGGGCTCCCGGGGGCGTGGCCGGTGGTGGCGACCGCCCTGGGGATCGGGATCGGCCAGTCGGTGACGATCCCGGCGCTGAACAGCATGGTCCCGGCCCTTGTCCCGGAGGAGGACCTGGAGGGCGGGGTGGCGCTGACCTCTGTGACGTTCCAGATCGGCCGCGCCCTCGGTCCGATCGGCGCCGGGGTGCTGCTGACCACCCTCGGTGCCGAGATCGCGTTCCTCCTCAACGCCGTGAGCTTCTTCGTCCTCATCGCCGCGGTGTTGTTCGTCACCGTGAGACCCACCGCCGACGACGGCGGGACGGACCGCTCGGTGCGCGCCGGGCTGAGGTTCGTGCGGCGTGACCGCACCGTGATGCTGTTGCTGCTGGGGGTGATGACCGCCGGGTTCGCCGGCGACCCGGTGATCACCCTGGCACCGGCGTTGAACGACGTCCTCGGCGGTGCCGACGCCTGGCCGGCGGCGATGGTGAGCGGGTTCGGGGTCGCCGCGGTCCCGACGGCGTTCCTGGCCGGTCGGTTCCAGCGCCGGTTCGGGAACCTCGCCGTCGCGCGGGTGGGGATGCTCGCGATGGCGGCCGGCTCGTTCGGCGCGGCCGTCTCCCCCACCCCGCTGGCCGCGCTGCTGGCGTTCTCGGTCACCGGGGCCGGGTTCGTGCTGGCGGTGACCAGCTTCACCACCGTGCTGCAACGGCACCTGCCGGACGCCTACCGTGGCCGGGTGATGGCGTTGTGGGGGGTGGCGTTCCTCGGCAACCGGCCGTTCGCGGCGATGCTCGACGGTGCCGCGGCCGACCTCGTCGGACCCCGGCTGGCGATGGGGATCGCGATCGCGGTCTCGATCGCCGGTGCCGCGATCGCCACCCATATCTCCCGGCGGTCCACCGCCGGGGCGCGAACCCAGGAGACGTGATGCAGGACCGTGACCAGGACCGTGCATGGATGCGTGAGGGGACGCGCCTCGTCCTCGAGGCCGTCGACGGGTTCGGCCCCGCCGACTGGGACGCGGCGAGCCTGCTACCAGACTGGCGGCGCCGCGAGGTCGTCGCCCACATCCACCTCAACGCCGAGGCGATGAGTCGACTGGCGGGGTGGGCACGGACCGGGATCGAGAACCCGATGTATCCCAGCACCGAGCGCCGCAACCGGGACATCGCCGAGACCGCCGAGCTCGACGGTGAGGCGCTGCGGCGGCTGGTGCGACACTCCGCCGAGGTGCTCGAGGAGGACCTCGACGCCCTCGACCCCGACCGGTGGGAGCACCCGGTGCGCACCCACCGCGGCGACACCATCCCCGCCGCGAGGATCCCGTGGATCCGCGCCCGGGAGGTGATGACTCACGCGCTGGACCTGGGCACCGGGCTGGGGTTCGCGGACCTGCCGCCGGAGTTCACCGAAGCCCTGGTCCGCGACGTGATCCGCCTCCGCCTGCGCCGGGGCGAGGCGGCGACCCTGGCGGCGTGGCTCACCGGGCGGGGCGTGGCCGGCGAGGACCTCGGGCCGTGGATGTGACACCCGGGGCGGGGGTGTCCCCGGGGTCTGCCGGCCGGTGACTCACCCCGCACGTCGCAGCCGTCGCCCCTCACCGTCGTCACCGAAGCTGCGGTCGCCGAACTCGGCGTCGACGGCGTCGGGGCCGAACGCCGCCTTCAACTCCCCGAACAACCCCGGTCGCCGCTCGACCCGGTAGCCGTCCCCGAGGCGGTAGGTGCGGGCGGATCCGTCGGCGTCGCACACCCGCAGGTGCACCGGGACCGCGCCGGCGTGATGGGCGAGGACGTCCTTGAGCCGGCGCACCGCCTCGGCGGTGCACTGCCGCGTGGCGAACGTCACCGTCACCGGCGCCCCCAGTGCCTCGGAGAGATCGGGGGCGGCGACCCGGTTGGCGGTGAGCTTCACCGCTTCGTCACGGACCTCGAGGCGTCCGGTGATCACCAGGACGGCGTCCTCGGCCAGGACCTCGTGGGCGGCGCGGTAGGTGTTGGGCCAGAACACCACCTCGACCTGCCCCACGAGGTCCTCCAGGACGGCGGTGAGGTAGGTGTCGCCCTTCCGGGTGAACTTCTTCTGCAGGCCGGTGAGCACCCCCGCGACGGTGACCGAGGCGCCGTCGGTCTTCTCCCGCAGCTCGGCGCAGGTCGCGTCGGTGTAGCGGTCCAGGACCGCCTCGGTGCCCAACAGGGGGTGGTCGGAGACGTACAGGCCGAGCATCTCGCGTTCGAACCGCAGCCGGTCGGCCTTGCCGTACTCCTCGTCACCGATCACGGGGGCGTCCTCGACGACGTCGGCCTCGGCGTCACCACCGGCGTCGAACAGCGAGAACTGCCCGGCCGCCTCGGCCTTCTTCCGGGTGAGCGCGGCATCGACGATCGGTTCGTACGCCGCGAGCAGCCCCTTGCGCGTGTGTCCCATCGGCGCGAACGCCCCGGCGAGGATGAGGTTCTCCAGGGTGCGCTTGTTCAGGACCCCGGCGTCGACCTTCGCGCAGAAGTCGGCGAAGTCCTCGAACTGGCCGTGTTCGGTGCGCGCCTCGACGATCGCGCCGACGATCCCCTCACCGACCCCGCGCACGGCCGAGAGTCCGAAGAGGATCTCGTCACCGCGCGGGGTGAAGTCCACCCCCGACTCGTTGACGTCCGGCGGCAGGACGTCGATCCCCATCCGCCGGCACTCGGCGAGGTACAGGGGCTTGTTGTCCTTGTGGGTCTTGACGCTGGTCAGCAGCGCCGCCATGTACTCGACCGGGTAGTGGGCCTTCAACCAGGCCGTCTGGTAGCTGACCACGCCGTAGGCGACGGTGTGAGACTTGTTGAACCCGTACTCGGCGAACCGTTCGATGAGCTCCCAGGTGGCGGCGATGAACCCACGGTCGTAGCCGTTGCTCACCCCGCCGTCGATGAACTGGTCCTTCTGCGCCTCCATGAGCTCACGGATCTTCTTCCCGACCGCCTTGCGCAGCGCGTCGGCCTCGGCCATCGTGAACCCGCACAGGTCGGTGGCGATCTTCATCACCTGTTCCTGGTAGACGATCACCCCGTGGGTCTCGCCGAGGATCGGTTCCAGGTCCGGGTGGTCGAAGGCGACGTCCTCGAGGCCGTTCTTGCGGTTGGCGAACGCCAGGTGCATGTCCATGCCCAACGGGCCGGGGCGGTACAGCGCCAGCAACGCCGAGATGTCCTCGAACCGGGTGGGCTTGAGCTTGCGCACCAGTGCCTGCATCCCCGACGAGTCGAGCTGGAACACCCCCAGCGTCTCGCCGGTGGCCAGCATGCGGTAGGTCTCGGGGTCGTCCATCTCGCCGAGGAGCTCAGGATCGTCGAGGTCGACGCTCACCCCACGGTTCGCCGCGATGTGCCGTTCGGCGTCGGAGAGCACCGTGAGGTTGCGCAACCCCAGGAAGTCCATCTTGAGCAGGCCGATGTCCTCGGCGGCGCCCATCTCGTACTGGGTGACGATCTCGCCGTTCTCGGTGCGCAGCAGCGGGACCGTCTCGTGCAGCGGCTTCGCCCCGATCACGACCGCGGCCGCGTGGATCCCGTGCTGACGCTTCAGCCCCTCGAGCTTCTCGGCGGTCTCCAGGACCTTGCGGTAGGCCGGGTCCTCACGGGCGGCCCGCAGCTCGGAGGACTTGTCGTAGGCCTCGACGAGCGCCGACTCCTTGCCCTGGACCGGCGGGGGCATCATCTTCGCCAGGTCGTCACCGACCTTGAACGGCTCGTCGAGGACGCGGGCGGCGTCGCGGATCGCCGACTTCGCCTTGATGGTGTTGAACGTCACGATCTGGGCGACGTGGTCATCGCCGTACCGGTGGGCGGCGTACCGGATCATCTCGCTGCGCCGACGGTCGTCGAAGTCGATGTCGATGTCGGGCATCTGCAACCGGGCCGGGTTGAGGAACCGCTCGAAGATCAGCCCGTGCTTGAGGGGGTCGACCCGGGTGATGTCGGTGCAGTAGGCCACGACCGAGCCACCGGCGGAGCCGCGACCGGGCCCGACGCGGATCCCTTCTGAGCGCGCGTGCGCGCACAGGTCGGCGACGATGAGGAAGTACGCGGGGAACCCCATCTCCTCGATCACCGACAACTCGTACTCGACCCGTTCGGCGACGGCCGCCGGAACCGGGTCGCCGTAGCGGCGCCGGGCCCCGGCCCACACCTGCTGACGCAGGTAGGCGGCCTCGTCGAGCCCGTCCGGGCAGGGGAAGCGCGGCAGCAGGTCGAGGCCGAACTCGATCTTGGCCGAGCACATCTCGGCGATGTCCAGCGTCGCGTCGAGGGCGTCGGGGTAGGCGTGGAACTCCTCGCGCATCTGGCGGGCGGACTTGACGTAGAACTGATCGCCGTGGAACGAGAACCGGTCCGGGTCGGTGATCTTCGAACCGGTCTGGATGCACAGCAGCACGTCGTGGGCCTCGGCGTCCGAGGACTTCGTGTAGTGCGAGTCGTTGGTGATCACGGTGCGCAGGCCGAGGTCCTTGGCGAGCTTCTCCAACTGCGGCCAGGTGCGGCGCTGCTCGTCGATGCCGTGGTCCTGCAACTCGACGAAGAACCGTTCCGAGGTGTAGATGTCGCGGAAGTCGGAGAGGGTCTGCTTCGCGGCGGTGGTGTCGCCGGCCAGCAGGTGCTGGTTCACCTCGGAGCCGAGGCACCCGGAGAGCACGACGATCCCTTCGCTGTGCTCGGCGAGGAGTTCCTTGTCCACCCGCGGCTTGTACCAGTACCCCTCGAGGTAGGCGCGGGTCGCCAGCGAGACCAGGTTGCGGTACCCGGTGTCGTCGGCGGCGAGCGTGGTGAGGTGGTAGTAGCGCTGCCGGCCGTCCGCCCCGCCGTGCTGCTGGTCACGGCGCGAACCCACCGCCTGGTAGAGCTCCGAGCCGAGGATCGGCTTCACCCCGGCGGCGACACCGGCGCGGAAGAAGTCCACGAGTCCGAACAGCACCCCGTGGTCGGTGACCGCGACCGCCGGCTGCCCGTCGGCGGCGACGTGGGCGACGAGGTCGTCGACCCGCGACGCCCCGTCGAGCATCGAGTACTCGGAGTGGACGTGGAGGTGGACGAAGCTGTCGCGGTCACCCACGGCGCGCTCCCCGGTCTGGCCACGGCCCGCAACGGTCGGTGACGGGGTCAACCGACCGCGGGCGGCGTCCGCGGCGTCGTCTCGCCCTTCGCCGACGCCCCACGACGGCGCGGGGGCGTGCGGCTCGACGGGCCGGTCGGGCGGTTCGATCGCGTGTGCCGGGGAAGAACCACACGCGTGTCGTTCCGCATCGGACGATAGCAGCCGTCACGTCGCGAGCAACCCGTCCAGCGCCGCTTCGGGCAACGCGACCGGCAGCCCGGCCCGGCCCGCGGCGGCCGCGAGGTCGTCGCCGAGCGGCTCGACGAGGTGGATCGGCTCGCCGCTCACCGGGTGGGTGAACGCCAGCACCGCCGCGTGCAGGAACGGCCGCTTCAACCCCATCGCCCGGGCCACTCCCCCGGTGGTCCCGTACACCGCGTCCCCGACGATGCCGTGTCCGATGGCGGCGAGGTGGACCCGGATCTGGTGGGTACGTCCGGTGTGCAGACGGCATGCGAGCACCGCGACGGCCACCGGTGGGTCGAGCGCGACCTCGGCGGTCGCGGTGACGTGGTACCGGGTCACCGCCTCACGCCCCGACGGGGTGACCGCGTACCGCGTCCGGTGGTGCGGGTCGCGCCCGATCGGGGCGTCGATCCGGCCACGCTCGGCGCTCGGTACGCCACGGACCACGGCGACGTAGCCGCGGCGGACCCGTCGTTGCTGCAATGCCGTGACGAGCCCGTGGTGGGCGGCGTCGGACTTCGCGACGACCATCAGCCCCGAGGTGTCACGGTCGAGGCGGTGCACGATCCCGGGACGGCTGGCACCTCCGGCCGGCGCCAGGTCGACCCCGGCGGCACGGAGCGCGTCGACGAGGGTGTCGGTGGCGTGCCCGGCCCCCGGGTGGGTGACGAGCCCGGCCGGCTTGGCTACCACGAGCAGGTCGTCGTCCTCGAACCGGACCGGCGGGAGCTCGGGCGGCGGGGCCGGCGTGGCCGGTGTCGGCTCGGAGACTTCCACGACCTCGCCGGTCCGCAGCAGCCGGCGCTTGGTGACCGGTTCCCCACCGACGCGGACCTCACCGGCGGTGATCCGGGCCGCCGCACGGCTACGGGAGGTGTCCAGCCACCGGGCGAGGACGACGTCGAGCCGCGCCCCGTCGTCGCCGGGCTCGACCGCCCACCTCACGCCGCGTCGTCCGGACCGGCACGGCACCCGTCGTGGGAGGGGTCGCCCACCTCGGACCGGTGTCGTCGCTCGTCGAGCAGCAGCGCCGTGGCCAGCAGGACGAACCCGACGGTGATCGCGGCGTCGGCGACGTTGAAGCGGGGGAACGCCCCCCAGGCCACGAAGTCGACGACGTGCCCAGAGCCGAACCCGCCGTCCGGATCGCCGTCACGGAACAGGCGGTCGAGGGCGTTGCCCACCGCCCCGGCCAGCAGCATCCCGTAGGCCACCACGGCGATCCACGACGGGCTGCGGGGCAGCGAGACGACCACGAGGACGACGACGAGGACGGTGACGACGAGGAACACCCAGGACGGCGCGGGGAGGCCGAACGCCCCGCCGGGGTTGTAGACCAGCTCCCAGCCGACGTGCGGGCCGAGCCACGCCACGTACTCGCCAGGCACCAGCCAGGCCTCGGCGAGCTCCTTGGTGAGCTGATCGAGGCCGGCGAGCACGGCCGCGACGGCGAGCCCGACGACGAGCCTGGCGACCCCGCGGCGCGGCGCGCGAGGCGGACGCTCACCGGTCACCGGGGCGTCGTCAACGGTCGGGTCACTACAAGCCTCCGGTACACCGTGGGGCGGGCCGGACTCTACCGCCAGTGACGGACCCGTCCCGCGGCGGGCGTCTCCTAGAGTGGGTGCTCACACGGCCACCGGAGCGACGATGCCGATCCCCGCACCCGAGATGCAGCGGATCCTGGACACGCGCGTCGATGGGCGCACCAAGGGGTTCCCGGCCGACGCCGACACCACCGTCGGCGCGCTGGGCGCCCACGGGTGGAACGTACTGGCCGGCGACCTCCCCACCCCGGTGCTGGTCCTGGCGGAGTCCGCGTTGGCGAACAACCTGGCGGTGATGGCCGACTGGTGCACCGAGCACGGTGTCTGGCTGGCACCGCACGGCAAGACCACCATGGCGCCGCAGATCGTCGACCGGCAGTTCGCCCACGGGGCGTGGGCGGTCACCGCCGCCGACACGGTGCAGGCACGGATCTTCGCCGAGCACGGCGCGGATCGGATCGTGGTGGCGAACCAGGTCGTCGACCCGGCCGGTCTGAGGTGGCTGGCGTCGACCGTCACCGACGGGCCCGAGGTGTACGTCCTCGTCGACTCGGCGACCGGTGTCGGACTCCTCGAGTCCGCCCTGGGAGGCGTCGAGGGCCGGCTGCGGGTCCTCCTCGAGCTCGGGTGCGACGGTGGGCGGTCCGGTGTGCGGACCGCGCAGGAGGCGGCGGCCGTCGCCGCGGCGGTGGCGGGGGCCGACCACCTCGTCCTCGCCGGGGTCGAGGCGTTCGAGGGCGTGGTTGACGGTGGTGACCCCGCCGCCACCCGGGACGGTGTCGACGCCCTCGTCCGCCGCCTCGCCGACGAGGCCCATCGACTGCACGACACCGGCGCGTTCGGCGACGTCGACGAGGTGGTGGTCACCGCCGGGGGGAGCTCGTGGTTCGACCGGGTGGCCTCGCTGGTCACCGCGTTGGACCTGCCGATCGCCACCCGGGTCGTGCTCCGCAGCGGCGGCTACGTCGCGCACGACGACGGCCGCAACCACGAGCTCTCCCCGCTGGACGGTCGCGGCGACGGCCGGCACGGACTCCGGCCGGCCCTCAGCGTCTTCGCCCACGTGCTCTCCCGCCCCGAGGCGGGGCTCGCCGTCCTCGGGATGGGCAAGCGCGACGTCCCCTACGACGTCGGTCCCCCACTGCCGTCGACGGTGCACACACCGGCCGGTCCGCGACCGCTGCAGGACGTGCGGATCACCCGGATGTTCGATCAGCACGCCGTCGCGAGCCTGGGTCCCGGGTCGGAGCTGGCCGTCGGCGACCTCGTGGCGAGCGGGATCGACCATCCCTGCACCGCGTTCGACCGGTGGCGGGTGATCCCGGTCGTCGACGACGACCTCACCGTCACCTCCGGGGTGGTCACCTTCTTCTAGTCTCCGCCTCCTCGCTCTCGTTCCCCGTCAGGATGTCGTCCGCTCGGAGGATGCCACGATGGCCGCCACACCCGACGTGCGTCCGGTCGGAGATCTCCCGGACGAGATCGGCAAGACCGCTGCCCGCGAGCTCTCCCTCCACGGGATCACGACCTTGGAAGCGGTCGCGCGCCACTCGCGCCAGCAGCTGCTGGCCATCCACGGCGTCGGCCCCAAGGCGATCCGGATCCTCAGCGAGGCACTCGCCGCCGAGGGCCGTTTCTTCCCGGAGTCCTGACCGCGGCGCCGACGAAGCCTCCATGCGGTGGGACGTCGATGACGGGCAACTCAGTCGCCCTCGCCGGTGACCGCCTGCCGTTCCTCGGGGGTGAGTTGGCGCCAGATGCTGCTGAACACCACACCGAGCACGGGGAGCAGGGCGATCGTGACCGCGTGCAACACCCCCATGAGCAGCAGCATCCCACCGATGCGTCCGGTGAGCCACTGCAGGTGCGCGGCGTTCCCGGAGGCTCCGAGCCATTCCTCGCGGGGCACCACCTGGGTCTCGATCAGCACGAACGCGGTGAACACGAGGTAGTAGGCGACGTCGAGCACGCGCAGGAAGTGCTGCGCGGTCGGTGGGTGGGCGGTGAACACGCTGCCGGCGAAGATGCCTCCGAAGCGGCGGATCAGGGGGCCGAGCACCAGGATCAGCGTGATCAGGATCGCGGTGGTCAGCGCTTCGAGCGCCCACCACGGCCAGGTCACGCGGCCGTCGACCACCTCCACGAACGCGACGAGGTAGGCGGCGACCGCCAGTAGGCCAGCGAGCGTCCAGCCCACCGTTGCGCGGACCCGACGCCGGTGGGCACGGTCCTCCTCGATCGAGCGCTGCACCCGTGCGAACAGGTCCGGGCTGACTTCGTAGGTGTCGGCACGGTGCAAGGTGTCGCGCAGCAGCTGTTCGACGCTCATGTCCGTCCCTCGAGACGAACCCGCAGCCGATCGAGCCCGCGACGGCAGTGCGTCTTCACCGAGTTCGGGGAGATGGCCAACGTGTCGGCGACCTCCTGCTCGGAGAGTTCCAGGTAGAAGCGCAGCACCAGGCAGTCGCGTTGCTGTGGCGAGAGCGCGCGGAGCGCGTCGACGACGGCGGCCTGCTGCTCATCGAGCACGATGCGGTCATCGAGCGCGTCCGGGGAGGCCTCCGGGGTGAGCGCTTCGAAGTGGCGCAGAGACATCAGCCCGCGACGGTTGTGGTCACGCGCGAGGTTGAGCACGATCGAGCGCAGGTAGGCGGCCGCCCGGCTCCGGTCCTCGATGCGGTCGGTGGCGTGGTGCAGCCGGACGAACGCCTCCTGCACCAGGTCTTCGGCGGCGTTGCGGTCGTCGGTGAAGAGGCGTGCCAGCCGCACCAGCGCCGCCGATTCCTGCTCGAACAACTCGGTGACCAGCGCATCACCGTCCAGCTCGGCCAGCCGAGCCGCAGCCTGCTCCGAGGCCTCGGCCGACATCGACGCCGACCGTGCCGGCCCGGCCATCGCCGCCAGGACCGCCTCGGCCACCTCGAGCCACACCATCGCCGGTGAAGGAGCGACCGCGGCGACACCGGAGGGCTGCAGGGATACGAGGCGAGCCGTCACGGCGCTCCCGTCGAGGAGGGACCGGTCGGTCCGTTGGCTGCGAGGTCACGTCCGAGGCCCAGCAGCCGGCCGATGATCGGCAGGCTCAGGACGTTGAGTCCGTGCAGGACCCCCATGATCAGCAGC
>SLDB01000294.1 GCA_007125475.1 Nitriliruptoraceae bacterium
CCCTTCCGCGACCGCGGACAGCTCGGCCCCAACAACGCCGCCCTGCTCTGCCGACGCCACCACCGCCAATTCGACAACAACGGATGGCACATCCACATCGACGGGAACCAGGTCCGCTACCGCCCAACCACCACTCCCCAAACCAGAACCGACGGCGACGGCCCGGCAACCCCCGTGTCAGACCCCTCGCTGCCCGCCGCCCCGGCAACACCAGGCTCGAGCGACACACCCCAGCTCCCCTTCGATACGGAGCAACCCCCGGAACCGCACACGACCACCGCGTCGCCGGCGACGTCAGCCGCGGGAACCGATCCGCCCGCAGATCCATCGCACCCGCCGCACACACGAACCGAGGACAGACGACCACGCGGACCGTCTTCCACGTCGTCTTCCCCGTCGTCCTCCCCGTCGTCCTCACCGCGGGCACCCCGGGCACCTTGACGCGGGCTCGCACCGAGCCGCTCACGCCTCGAGCCGCACGCGCCAACCTGCACACCAGCGGTTGAACACACCCTGCACGCATCGCGTCCCGCGGGGTGGAGTGCGGCCGTGCCCACTCGCTCGGTTGCGGAGTCCGGCTCGGCCTTTCGACCAGCGATGACGCCCGGCTCGCCGAGCCTCGCGCCAGGGTCCGGATCAGGCACGGTCGGCGAGTTGGGTGATCCCCGCCTGGTTGCCGCAATGCGCACAGCAGAAGATCCGCCCGTCAGCCTCGACGCCGTGCCCGATGATCCGACACCCGCAGTGCGCACAGGTCGGCGCCAGGCGGTGGATCGCGCACTCGAAGGAGTCGAACACGTACGACTCGTCGCCGCGGCGCACCTCGAACGCCTTGTCGTAGTCGTTCCCGCAGACATCACACTGCGCCATCTTCGGCCTCCTCCTGCGTCGCTACATCACATCTCGACGTCTCGATCCGGGTCGAACCGGGCTGAGACAATCCGGGCCGATCCGATCCGGGACGGGCCGATCCGGGCCGATCCGGACCGGATCGAACCAGGCCGGGTCGAACCGGGACTGCCACCCCGAACGTCTCACGCGGACGCGGCCCCGGCCAGAGGCCTGCTGCCGACAAACGGCCACGGCCGACAACCCGACCGCGGGCGCCGAAGAATTCCGGGCTCAGCGTTCGTGGTCCGCGGGCGGCAGGATGAGGCGGGCGGCGCGGTCCACGGCGGCGTAGTTGTACGACCAGTTCAGCAGCGTCGACATTCGGTTGCGGAACCCGGCGATCGTCAGCAGGTGCAGGCCGAGCCAGGCGAGCCACCCGGGGGTGCCGAACAGCGTGCGGTCGCCGGCGAGCTCGGCAACCGCGGCGTGGCGACCGATCGTGACCATCTGCCCCTTGTCGTGGTAGTGGAACGGCTCGGTGGGCCGGCCGCGCAGGTGGCGTACGGCCTGCAGGGCCGCGTGACGCCCTTGCTGGATCGCGACCGGGGCGACCTGCGGCAGCAGCTCGCCGTGTCCGTCGGTGGCCCCGGCGAGGTCGCCGACCACGAACACGTCGTCACGACCCGCCAGACGCAGATCGTCGTCGACGACCAGCCGCCCGCCACCGGTCTGCTCGGCGCCCAACGCCGAGGCCAGCGGGTTGGCCTGGACACCGGCGGTCCACACCACCGTGCGCGTGGGGATCACCTCCCCGTCGTCGAGGCGGGCGAAGTCCACGCCGACCTCCTCGACCGCCGTCCCCGTGCGCACCTCGACGCCCCTGGCCTCCAGGGCGTCACGCACGTAACGGCGGCTCTCCGCCTGGAACGGGGCGAGGACGTCGTCGCCCATCTCCACGAGCACCACCCGCGTCCCCTCGGGCCGCACCCCCGGGTGGTCCCGCCCGATCACCCGGTGGATCAGCTCCGCCAGCGCCCCCGCCAACTCGACCCCGGTGGGCCCGGCTCCGGCGATCACGAACGTGGAGTCCGCGTTCGGCACGGTCCGGTCGCTCCCCGGTGCTTGCGACCGCAGCCACGCCGCATCGAGGCGTTCGAAGGTGGCCAACAGGTGCTCCCGCAACCTCGTCGCCTGAGACAGCCACTTCAGCGGGAACGCGTGTTCCTCGACCCCCTCGACGCCGAACGAGGCCGTCTCGGCGCCGGCCGCCAGGACCAGGACGTCGTAGGCGATCGGATCGTCATCCACGAGGTGGACGCGCCGGGCCTCCACGTCGACGTCCTCGACCGTGGCGTAGAGCAACTCAACCGGGAGCCCCCGCAGTTCGCTGCGCAGGTTCTGGCCGATGCTGTGCGGCTCCAGGCTCGCCGTAGCCGCCTGGTAGATCAACGGCTGGAACGTGTGATGGTTGTGGCGGTCGACCAACGTCACCCGCAGCGGGATGCGCTCGGCGGCGTACGCGAGCCGGCGGACCGCGGCCAGCCCCGCGAACCCGGCCCCGACCACCACGACGTGGGGGCCGTCTGACGGTGTGCGCAGCTCCGAGACCGGCATGGCCACCTCCGGGTGCCGGTACCTGGCGAGCGCAGGCTCGCGCGCACCGGCGGTCGTGGACGATCAGCGCGAGGCTACGGCGCCGAGGAGTTCGCGTTCCGTCGGCCCGCCTGTCCAGACGGGCCGGACTCGGACGAGGTGGTCGGAGCCCAGGAACGCCCGCTCCAGCTCCTCGGGCAACCGGGCGAACGGTGAGGTCTGCGAGCGGTGGCAGGCGATCGCCGCCCGCCGTACCAACAGGTGCTCGGAGGTGTCGACGATGGTGGTCAGCGCCTCGTCCGGGGTACCCAACCCCGCCGCGTCTACGTCGAGGTAGGGGCTGTCGGGGCGCCGGCGGGCCTCGAGCTCCGCCCACTGACGCAGCAGCGTGCGGGGCAGACACTGCAGGTACACCCGCTCGACCGCCCAGTCCACCGCCTCGACCGCCGACAACGTCGCCTCCCGGATCCGCACGTGGTCACGGTGACCGTCGTCGGCCGACAACGTCACGACGACGTGCGGACGGACCTCGTCGACCACGCTGCGCAGGGCCGCGACGACCTGCTCCGGCGCGGCCGCCGCCAGGGATCCTGCCGGTGCGTCACCATCCATCCCGGAGTCGCCGAACCCCAGCACCTCGACCCGCTCGACACCCAGCAGGGTGGCGGCGGCCCGCAGTTCGCGTTCGCGCACCTCACCGAGTCGGTCGCGTCCCACCCCGCTGCCATCGGCCGGTTCGCCGGCCTCCCCGCGGGTGGCACAGCACACCGTCGTCGCCACCCCATTGGCGGCCGCGTGCAGCAGCACCGACCCGCACCCGAAGGTCTCGTCATCCGGATGCGCCACCGTCACCAGCAGACGCCGCGCC
>SLDB01000273.1 GCA_007125475.1 Nitriliruptoraceae bacterium
CACCCGCCGCGCGACGGGGGTACTCGACCCCTGCTCCCCCCCCATCCGCTCCCCCGCCGCGCTTGCTCGCCCCGACCTCACCCCGGTATCGGCATCTTCGGCCCGCTCCTTACCGGTCAAACCGGCGGCTCGGGGTCGTACTGGATCCCGCGCCGGACCGTCCGGGCCCGCTCGACACCGGCGAGCCGGGCCACCAGATGCAGCGCCATGTCGATCCCGGCGGAGACCCCGGCCGAGGTGACGACGTCGCCGTCGTCAACGAACCGGTCGTCGGCGCGGACGTCGATCCCGTCCCCGAGGGTCGGCAGCAGGTCGATCGAGCGCCAGTGGGTCGTCGCGGGGCGCCCGTCGAGGAGCCCGGCGTCGGCGTACACCAGCGAGCCCGTGCAGACACTGGTCATCAGGGCTCCGCTGTCGGCGATCCCCCGGACCCAGGCACGGACCTGTTCGTCGCCGAGGTGACCACGCGTGCCGCGCCCGCCGGGGTACACCAGGACGTCGATGTCGCCCACGTCCTCCCAGGTGTGGTCGGCGAGCACCCGCAGCCCCTTGGCGCAGTGGACCTCACCCGCCGTCCGGGAGACGGTGACCACCTCGACGTCGTCGTCGTCCTGTGCCCAGTAGGACAGCACCTCCCACGGGCCCGCCCAGTCGAGCTCCTCGGCCCCGTCGAACACGTACACCGCGATACGCATGCCCACCCTCCGTTCACCCGGATCGTCGCTGCCCCACCGGCGCCCGGCCCGCACACGCCCGGCGGGCACCGGCCTCCGTGGTCACGCCCGTGGGTCCGACGGCGTCCGACGCCCGGAAGGCATCGGGATCGCCCACGGCGGTGACGCCTCGGCGCCACGATGGCGCGCGATGGAGAGACTCGTCACGACGGCGCCGACGGATCGCCGACACCGACGGCAATCTAGTGGGTGGCGGTGACACCGCGCCGCAGGATCACCGCCGGTCACCGGCCGCCGACTGCCCGGGGGCGATCCCGTAGAAGAGGCGCTCGCACACCCGGCGGACGTGGCGGGCGTGACGGCGCCGATCCTCCTCGAGGTCCTGCCACCCGCCCCGGCCGTACCCCATCGCCCGCGCCAGGGTGTCCACCTGCGCGTGCGACGAGGGCATGACGTCGACGTCACGGTGCCGCAGCAGGTACAGCCGGTTCCGCAGCCGGCTGAGGAACCGGTACCCCTCCCGGAGCCACTCCGCGTCGCCGTGGTCGATCAGGCCGTCGTCCTGCAACCCGTCCAGCGCCCGCATCGTCGAGGCGTTGCGGACCGCAGGGTGGTCCCGCCCGGCGCGCTGCTGCAAGAGCTGCACCGTCCACTCCACGTCGCTGAGCCCCCCCGGTCCGAGCTTGAGGTGCCGCTGCGGTTCGATCCGGCGCGGGATGCGCTCCTTCTCCAACCGGGCCTTCATGCGGCGCATCGGGGTCGTCACGTCGACGTCGTGGGAGGGGTAGGCGAAGCCCTGGGCGGCGGCGACCACGGCCTCGCCCAGTTCCCGGTCCCCGGCGACCGCACGCATCCGCAGCAGCGACTGGTGCTCCCACGGCTGGGCCCAACGCTCCCAGTACGACTGGTAGGACGCCGCCGAGCGGGACAACGGTCCGTTCTTCCCTTCCGGGCGCAGATCGGCGTCGACGTCGAACGCCGCCCCGTCGGCGGTGATCGACGACAACGACCGCATCACGTTGGTCGCGATCTCGAGGGCGAGCCGGGTCGCCTCCTGCTCGTCGGCGCCGTGCGTCGCCTCGTGCACGAACAGCACGTCGAGGTCGGAGACGTAGTGCAGCTCGTGGCCACCGAGCTTGCCCATACCCAGGATCGCCACCCGGACCGGTAGCTGCTGCGCCGAGCCGGCCCCGAACCGCCGCGCCTGGGCACGCAGCTCCGCGTTCAGCGCACCGGTGAGGCACGCCTCACCGAGGGCGGTGAGCTCGGCACCGACCTCCCCGATCCCCGAGCCGCCGGCGAGGTCGCGCAGGACGATCCGCAGCAGCTCGAGGCGCTTGAACCGTCGCAGCGCCGCGGTGGTGTCCTGCCAGTGGAGGCGTGCCAGGGCCTTGCGCACGAGCTCTTCGCGATCCCGTGGTTGATCCAGGAGGCGCTCGTCACGCAACCAGTCCACCCCCTGGGGCTGGCCGACCAGCAACTCCCCAGCGACCTGGCTGGTCCCCAGGACCCGCCCGAGGAGGTCGGCGGAGGCCGGGTGGTCGCGGAGGTAGCCCAGCCACTCGGTGTTGTCCCCGTGGGCGTCGACCAGCTTGCGGAACGACGCCAACCCCGTGTCCGGGTCCGGGGTGTCCTGCAGCACCTGCAGCACCGCCGGGAGGATCGCCCGCACGGTGCGGGCGCGCCGACTCACCCCGCCGGTGAGCGCACGGACGTCCCGCAGCGCCGCGGGACCGTCGGCGAACCCGAGGGCGGTGAGGCGTTCGACGGCCGCCCCCTCACCGATCGCGGTGACCTCGCCGGGGACGCTCACCCCCGCTGCGGCGGCCGGGACGGCGGCGTGCGTCTCCAGCAGCGGCCGGTAGAACAGCTTGGCGTGGAGCTCCTTCACGCGGGCCTGGACACGGTGCAGCTCGGTGAGGAAGCGTTCCCGGGCGGCGACGTCACCGGAGGCCCGGTACCCCAGCGACCGGGCCAGCCACTCCTGGCGCTCGGCGTCGTCGGGGATCGTGTGGGTGCGCCGCTCGTGGGCGAGCTGCAACCGGTGTTCGACGGTGCGCAGCATCCGGTAGGCGTCGGCGAACGCGCCGGCGTCGTGGTCGTCGACGTAGCCGTTGCGCACCAACGCATCCAGGGTCGGCAGGGTCCCGGTGAGGCGCAACGACCGGTCCCCGCGGCCGTGCACCAGTTGCAACAGCTGGACCGCGAACTCGATGTCGCGGATCCCGCCCGGGCCGAGCTTGATCTGCCGCTCGCCGTGGCGCATCACCTCCGGCTTGGACTCGATCCGCGACTTCATCGTCCGGATCTCGGCGATGATCTCCGGATCGAGTTCCTCCGGCCACAGGTACGGCTCCGCGGCCGCCAGCAGCTGTTCACCGAGCTCGAGGTCGCCGGCGACCGGACGTGCCTTCAGCAACGCCTGGAACTCCCACGTCTTCGCCCAGCGGTCCCAGTAGGTGACGAACGCCCCGACGCGGCGCGACAGCGCGCCGCGCCGGCCCTCGGGTCGGAGGGTCGGGTCGATCTCGTAGGTACGCCCCATCGTGGTGGAGCGGTTCAACACCTCCAACAGCTCGCTGAGGACCCCGGTCGCC
>SLDB01000359.1 GCA_007125475.1 Nitriliruptoraceae bacterium
ACGCGTCCGGCCGGGCCTTCGGGCCCGGCCGGACGCGTACCGGCAGGAGTGGGGGGCACCCAGCGACGGTGACGATCAGGGGCGCAGCCAGCAACGCCACGACGTTGACGACCTTGATCACCGGGTTGATCGCCGGCCCGGCGGTGTCCTTCAGCGGGTCACCGACGGTGTCGCCGGTCACCGCCGCGGCGTGGGCCTCGCTCCCCTTGCCGCCGTGGTTGCCGTCCTCGATGTACTTCTTGGCGTTGTCCCAGGCGCCACCGCCGTTGTTCTGCAACGACGCCATCCCGATCCCGACGACGATCACCCCGATGAGCATCCCACCGAGGGCTTCGGGTCCCAACAGGAACCCGACGAGGAGGGTGGCCGCGACCGGGATCACCCCGGGGATCACCATCTCCTTCAGGGCGCGCTTGGTGACGATGTCCACGCAGGTGGCGTAGTCGGGCTTGCCGGTCCCGTCCATGATCCCCGGGATCTCGCGGAACTGCCGGCGGACCTCCTCGACGACCGCACCGGAGGCACGACCGACGGCCCCGTTGGCGAACGCGGAGAACACGAACACGATCGCTCCGCCGATGAACAGCCCGGCGAGCACGCTGGGCGTGTTGAGCGCGAAGCCCAGCGCCTCGGCGGCGAGGCCCTCGGCCTCCAGGGAGGCGGTGTAGTCGGCGAACAGCACGATCGCCGCCAGGGCGGCCGAGCCGATGGCGTACCCCTTGGTGGTGGCCTTGGTGGTGTTGCCGACCGCGTCGAGGGCGTCGGTGACCTCACGGACCTCGTCGGGGAGCTCGGCCATCTCGGCGATCCCGCCGGCGTTGTCGGTGACGGGGCCGTACGAGTCGAGGGCGACGACGACCCCGGTCATCGACAGCATCGCCATCGAGGCGATCCCGATGGCGTAGATCCCGTCCGAGCCGCCGCCGACGACGTTGTACGCCCCGAGGATCCCGGCGACGATCGCGACGGTGGGCAGCACCACCGACTCCATCCCGACCGACAGGCCGGTGATGATGTTCGTGGCGGCGCCGGACTCCGAGGACTTCGCGATCGAGCGGACGGGGCGGAACTTGGTGGAGGTGTAGTACTCGGTGATGTACATGATCGCGATGGTGACGACGACGCCGATCACCGCGGCCCAGAAGAAGCGCACGTCGCCGAGCATGGCGGTGGTCAGCGGGAGGAACCCGATCAGCGACAGGATCGCCGAGGTCCACACCCCCAGGTAGAGGGCGCGCATGATCCGGTCGCTGCCGAAGAAGCGGATCGAGAACAGCCCGATCACCGAACCGACGATCGCGACGGCCCCGATCGCCAGTGGGTAGACCACGAACGCGGTGTCGTCGAAGAACAGCAGCCCGAGCAGCATCGCGCCGATCGCGGTGACGGCGTAGGTCTCGAAGAGGTCGGCGGCCATCCCGGCGCAGTCGCCGACGTTGTCGCCGACGTTGTCGGCGATCGTGGCCGGGTTGCGGGGGTCGTCCTCGGGGATCCCGGCCTCGACCTTCCCGACGAGGTCGGCCCCGACGTCGGCCGACTTGGTGAAGATCCCGCCGCCGATCCGGGCGAACAGCGCGATGAGGCTGGCGCCGAACCCGAGCCCGACGAGGACGTGCAGGTCGTCACGGCCGAACGCGAGGTAGGTGCCGGCGACGCCGAGGAGGGCGAGGCCGACACACATCAGGCCGGTCACCGCCCCGGAACGGACCGCGACGTCGAGCCCGGCCGCGATGCTGGTGCGGGAGGCGTGCGCCACCCGGGTGTTCGCCCGGGTGGAGACGAACATCCCGATGTAGCCGCACAACCCGGAGAACACCGCGCCGATCACGAACGCGGTCGCGGTGCGCCACCCCAGCGGGGTCGCGGCGATCACGACCGTCACCGCGACCCCGACGTAGAGGATCGTGCGGTACTGACGCCCGAGGTAGGCGTTCGCCCCCTCCTGGATCGCCCGCGAGATCTCCTGCATCCGGGTGGTGCCGGGGTCCAGCCGCAGCACCGACGACGTCAACACACCGGCGACGGCGACGGCGAACACCGCCGCACCGACGCTGATCCACGGCATCAGTTCGAAGTCCATGCGGTGATTACCTCCACAGGCCCACGGCGAGGCCCGGCGGCGGGGAGCGCGGCCTCGGCGGGGGACGGACGCGGGTCCGGGGTGGCCACGATGACGCGACGTCGGTCACGTCGCGCGCGGACGCTAGCAGGGTTCCCTGGCCCCCCCGGTCGCCCGGGGGAGGTCATCAACCCTGTTCGACGCCCGAGGGCCGGTACAGCAGGAGTGGGACCGGGCTCTCGGCGATGAGCCGTGCCGCGACGCTCCCGGCCGCCAACCGGGACAGGCCGGTGCGTCCGTGGGTCGCCAACGCGAGGAGGCGACCGGGATCGTCGGCGGCGTACCGGCTCAGCGCCGCCGCCGGTTCCCGGTCGTAGAGGACCTCCCACTCGACGGGGGCGGACTTCGGGTGCAGGCGTGCCGCGACGCGGGCGAGGTAGTTGGATTCGTGCACGTCGCCGGGGACGGCGCCGACGTGCCGGGCGATCTCGATCGGCGCGTCGGGGGCGAGGACCTGCACCAGGTCCACCGGGACGTCCCCGCCCCGGGTCCAGGGGGTGACGGCGTCGAGGATCTCCTCGGAGAGTGGTGACCCGTCGAGGCACACGGTGAGTCGTGTGAGCCCGGGCCACTGGTCCACATCGGCGGCGCGGCCGACGACCACGACCGGTGCGCCACGGGTCCGGATCACACGGTCGGCGACGGAGCCCAGCAGCGTGGTTGTCACCCGGCCGCGTCCATGGCTGGAGAGCACCACCAGGGCCTGCGTCCGGCGTGCGTGGTCGTTGATGGCGTCGGCAGCGTCGGGGCCCACCGCGACGTGCACCCCGCCGTCGGGGAGCTCGCCGGCCTCGATCCGTCCCTGCAGGTCACGTCGTGGCGCTTCGCGGTCCGGCTCCCACCCCACGGCGGTGACGTACTCCAGGCCGACCCCGAACCGGGACGCGATCCGGGCGCCCACCGGCGCGGCCCGACGAGCGAACGCCGAGCCGTCCAGCGCGACGATGACGCGGTCGATGACCGGGTCGAAGGTTTCTCCGCCAGCGCTGTCCGGCGCTGGTGTTGCGCGGTGCGTGCGTGCGCCGGTTGTGGCTGCGTCGCTCATCGCCCCCTCCTGCCCGATGCTCGGTGTGCGGCGTCGGATACGACCGTGGCACGACAGCCGGGTCTTCGGCCAGGGCCATCCGACCCGGCCCGCGTTCCGGGCGAGT
>SLDB01000242.1 GCA_007125475.1 Nitriliruptoraceae bacterium
GGGGCGCGAGGCCGTCGTCCGGGCCGCGCTGGGCTCGCCGGCGCGGCTGCGCGATCTCGCCGAGGCCGACGTCGCCGAGGCCCGACACCGCCACCTCGACGTCATCGACCGCCTCGCCGAGCACGGCCCCGGACAGGTCGTGCCGATCGCCAAGGAGCTCACCACGTGGGCGAAGGCGCGCACCGCGGTCGTCAAGGAGGCGAACGCCGCCGAGCTCGAACGCCTCGAGGAGGCCTACGGCGTCGAGTCGAACCGCGGCTGGCCCCCCGGTGTCCGGGCCCGGCTCACCCGGAGGTTCGAACGCCTCGAGCGTCAGGAGCAGCGTCGGGCGCTGGGACTCGTCCTCGACGACCTCGCCAGCTATCTGCGCGACCTGCTGGCTGCGGCGTCGGCCGGTGAGGCCGCCGTGCTGGTGAACGTCGACCACGCCATCGGGGTCGAACGCGACGCGGGCCGCTTACCGACCGCCGCGCTGCTGGACGGGCTGCGGGCCGTCGACGACTGCCGTGATGCCCTCGAGCGCAACGGCAGCCCGGAGCTGCACCTGGAGCGGCTGCTGCTGCGCCTGGCGCTACCGTTGTATGCCCGCCACGCCGCCGAGCGGGTGGTCGGGGGTCGGTGACGGTCGCTACGCTTCCGCGCGTCGTCCGGGTACGGACGTCACGCTGGAGTAGCTCAGACGGCAGAGCAGCCGCCTCGTAAGCGGCAGGCCAGGGGTTCGAGTCCCCTCTCCAGCTCCGGATCCCGTTGCTTGGTCACCCCGGCGGTCCGCGGTAGCGCGCCGCGGCGGCCGAGCGGACACGACCGGGGTCGATCCTGCCCAGAGGCCAGAGCGCGACGGCGAGGTGCGCCACGGCGGCCACGATCACCAGGGCCCATCCGACGCGCATCAGCGCCTGGGCGGGGATCTCGGCGAGCCCCGGGGTGAGGTCGGCGACGAGCACGAGCACCACGCCGAGGTTCAGCGTGGCCGTGCGGGTCCGCGGCAGCTGCTCGGTCCTGGCGATGAGCACGTCGCGGCTGGCGAAGTCGCGACCGCGCAGCATCGGGGTGACGTACAACAGCACCGCGAGGATGAGCTGGGCGAACACGCCGATCAGCAGCGCCACCGCCAGCCCCACCGACCACCCCGGCTGTCCCGTCATCAGCAGCACCGTGTCGATCGCGACCCCGACCGGGAGCCAGATCACGACGGCGGCCAGGCTGAAGCGGAGCGGAGAGCGGTCATGGTCACGGGCGGCCCGTAGCAGCGGGATCGCGACGACGATCACCGCCTGGAGGTAGACGGCCATCCCCGCCACCAGCAGCACGGTGGCCGGGCCCTCGGCCCCGTCACCGATGGACCGGCCGAGGCTGCGCAGCACCAGGCCGAGGGCGCCGACCCCGAGGCCGATCATCGCGCGGGTCACCGCGTCCGATGCCCGCTTCTCCGCCCCCGCTTCGATGCGTACGCGCAGCAGGGCCGGGCCGAACACCACCAGCGTGGTGAGCACCGTCAGCCCCGCCCAGCCCAGCACGTTGAGGTGGATGTGGGCCTCGCGGGCGCCGAGGTAGACCTCACCGGGGACCAGCCCGGAGCCCAGCGCGCCGCCGAGCCCGGCGGCGACGAGGAAGACCACGTGCGCGTCCTCGTAGCGGTGCACGACCCACAGGAAGCGGTCGTTGCGGGCGCGTGCCCGCAAGCGCCGCAGGGTCACGAGGTTCGCCGCGATCACGAGCATGATGCCCGAGCTGCCGATGACCAGTGGCCAGTGGGCGCCGACGGCGCGCCCGGTCACCGTCGCGGTGATCGAGGCACCCAGGAGGAGGGTCAACCCCCATGTCGCCGCCACGGGCTCACGCAGGTCGCCGACGCCGGTGAAGCGGGCGGCGAAGTTCCGGGAGAACGACCACAACAGGGTGGTCAGCACCCCCAGGGTGAACAGGTGGGTGACCAGCCAGCGCCCGCCCGGCAGGACCTGCCCGGCAGCGAGCCAGACGATGCTCGCGACCCCGTAGACGATCGCGACGCCGATGGCGGGGGCGTTGCGTGCGAACGGTGAGCCGCGAAGTGGGGTGGCGCGGTGGCCCGCGAGTACGTGGTCGGCGTCGGCCTCCCCGCCGCCCTCCGCGCCCCCGTGTCGCCTGGCCTCCATCAGGGCCTTTCCGTGGCCGGACGGGACACACTACGCCGACGGGCCGTGCACCGGCCAGGATCCGCCGGGGACGAGGACGTCCGCGGGGTGACCCGCAGGAGTGCCGTCGGACGGCGACGCGCCTACCGTCCGGGCTGCGAGCGCGGCGAGGTGGAGCCGACGACGGCAGGCGGGTGATGTTCGCGCACATGTTCGGCTGGCGGAAGGGGTTCACCCTCGAGCGGCGCCTCCCCGTCGGGGTCGACGCCGTGTGGGCTGCGTGGACCCGCCCGGAGCGGCTGCGGCGGTGGTGGGGGCCGGAGAACACCACGGTGACCGACTGCGAGGTCGATCCCCGTGTCGGTGGACGGATCCACGTCGTGATGGAGGCCGGGGCCGGGATGGGGAAGTTCCAGGGGACCCGATGGCCGATGGAGGGCAGGTTCACCGATGTCGAGGCGCCTCGACGGCTCACCTACCAGGCGCGCTCGTGGACCGAGAACGGCCAGGCCACCGGTGTGATCGAGCACGTCGACGACGTCTCCCTGAAGCAGGCAGGCGGGGCCACGCGCCTCACGCTCCGGGTGCGGATCCTGCGTGTCGGCCCGGGGGTGAAGCTGGCGTCCTCGGTGATGAAGATGGGCTACAACGCCCACCTGGACAACCTGGCGACCGCTCTCGCCGCGGACGGCCACACCGGCGCCTGACCCGGCCTCACCGGGCCGGGAGCAGGTACCACACCGCGCCGGCGTCGGTCTCCCGCTCTCGCGGTGAACGGCCCCTTCCGGTTGCGCGGGCGGATCTCGGCCGACCGGGCTGGGCTGGGCCTGGACCCGACCCCACCGCGGGATGCCGTGACGTCGTCCACGAGGAGGTCGTCTCCGTCGGCCCGGTCGGCCCGTGAGGCGGGCCGTCGTCTCCGGTCCAGCTGCGGGTAGAGCAGCCAGCCCAAGGACGGGGTTATCCTCGATGAAGCGAGTCGGTGGACACATGGACACGGGGATGGGGCAACGCGCGGCACGGCTGTCAGCCGCGGCCGCGGTGGGGTGCTTCGCGCTGGGCATGCTCTTGGTGACCGCAGCCGGTCCGAGCACCGCGCAGGCCGATGGGATGGTGGCGACCACGACGGTGGACGGCGTCA
>SLDB01000380.1 GCA_007125475.1 Nitriliruptoraceae bacterium
GCCTGACCGACCCTCGCTCTGCCCCGGATGGGCGCAAGCTGGCACTCGCGGGGAGGACGACATGGGACGGGCGGCCAGCAAAGGGGTGCTGATCGCGGCGATCGCGGGTTCGGGCGTGGTCTTTCTGGACGCCACGGTGGTCACGGTGGCCCTGCCGCAGATCGCGCAGGAGCTGCCCACCCCCCGCCTCGGTGGTCTCGAAGCGCAGGCGTACGTGTACAACGCCTATCTGCTCAGCCTGGGGTCGTTGCTGGTGCTCGCCGGTGCACTGGGCGACGTGCACGGTCGTCGCCGGGTGTACGGCATTGGCCTGGGCGGCTTCGCCGCAGCATCGTTGATCTGCGCGCTCGCGCCGACGATGGAGATCCTGATCGCGGCCCGGGTGCTGCAGGGTGCGGCGGCGGCGGCGATCGTTCCAGGCGCGTTGGCGATCATCACCACCGCCTTCGACGGCGAGGCGAGGGGACGCGCCTTCGGCCTCTGGGCCGGTGCATCGGGAGTGGCGACGATCGTCGGGCCGGTCCTGGGCGGCGTCCTCGTCGACGTGGTGTCGTGGCGTGCGGTCTTTCTGGTGCCCGTACCGATCGCCCTCCTCGGCCTCTGGCTCACCTCTCGGCACGTGAGCGAGTCCCGCGATCCTCGATCCCTGGCTCGCGTCGACTGGTTGGGGTCGCTGGCCATCGCGGTCGCCGTCGGTGGTCTCAGCGTCGGCACGATCCGGGGACAGCAGCAGGCGTGGGTGGATCCGCTCGCTTGGGTGGCACTCGCGGCCGGGGTGGTGGGTGTGGTCGCGTTCGTCGTGCGGATGCTGCGGGCGGCAGAGCCCCTCGTCCCTCCGGCGCTGTTCGCCTCCCGCAACTTCACGGTCACCAATGTCTCCACCGTCACGACCTACGGCGCCCTGTACGTGACGATGTACGTGGTCGTCGTCTTCCTTCAAGGCACGCTGGGCTACAACGCGGCCGCAGCGGGGATGGCAACGGTGCCGGCGGTGGTCTTCCTGGCCGCGTTCTCGACGCGGATCGGTGTATCGGCCGCCCAGCACGGCCCCCGGTGGTTCATGACCGCCGGGCCCGCGCTGATGGCGGCTGGCGCGCTGCTGCTGACGCGGGTCTCCGGGAGCGGTGCCGGCTGGACCCTCGACGTCGCCCGTCCGGTGACCTGGCGGCCACCGGTGGAGTACGTCACCACGCTCCTCCCCGGTCTCGTGGTCTTCGGGCTCGGGATCATGGTCGTGGTGGCGCCGTTGACGACGGTCCTGATGTCCTCGATCCCTCAGGAGCGGGCAGGGGTCGCGTCGGCGGTGAACAACGCGCTCTCGCGTGTCGGCCCGCAACTCGCGATGGCCGTGGTGTTCCTGGCGATCAGCGCCAGCTTCTACGGCGACCTCGCCGACCGCCTCGACGGGTTCGACGCCTCGTCAACCGAGACCCGGCTGGAGCTTGCGCCGCTGGTCGCTCCGAGCGGCGATGTGGAGCCGCTCGTGGCCGACGCGGCCCGCGAAGCGTCGCTTGGGGCGTTCCGACTGGCGATGGTGGCTTCGGCGCTGCTGGCTGCGGCGGGGGCCGTCGTGAACGCCGTCGGCATCGAGGATCCGCCACGGTTGTCGTCGTCGCGCCGGCCGGTGGAGTGCCTCCCCGGAGCGACGCCGCCGGTGCCGGCGCAGCCGGTCGAAGGTCATCAGCGACCAGCAGGCTAGACCGGCCTCGGCGTGGGAAGTCGCCGTCGGGAGTGCTCAGTCGTCCCCGGCCGGCGTGCGGCCTCGTGGCCGGTCGCCTCAGCCCAACGGGCTCTGTCCGAGATCCGATGGACGGCGTATGATCGATTCGTCGTGGTGTGCTTGGTCGCACGGTCACGGTCGAGCGTTCGGCTTGGCCAGTGGCCGTCCGCCTCGGAGCACGAGGAGTCCGCCGATGACTCGCCCGCTCATCCTCGCGATCGACGACGATCGCTCCGTGCTGACCGCCGTCGAGGAAGATCTCCAGGCTCGGTACGCCCACGACTACCGCATCCTGGGTGCCACATCCGGGGCAGAGGCCCTCGAGTTGCTGCGCGAACTGCGGCTGCGGGACGACCCGGTGGCGCTGCTCCTCGCCGACCAACGCATGCCCGGCATGACGGGCGTCGAGCTGCTGCAACAGTCGCGAGAGCTGTACCCCGACGCGAAGCGGGCGTTGCTGACGGCCTATGCGGACACGGAGGCCGCCATCCGCGCGATCAACGACGCCGGTGTGGAGCATTACCTGCTCAAGCCGTGGCATCCACCCGAGGAGCGGCTGTACCCGGTCCTGGACGACCTGCTCGAGACCTGGCGCCCGCCCGCGCCGACGGCGGACCTGCGGTTGATCGGGCACCGGTGGTCGCGGCCGTCGACGGCCATCCGCGAGTTCCTCGCACGCAACCTGGTGCCGTTCCGCTGGCTCGACATCGAGCGCGAGGACGAAGCCGCCGAGCTCCTCGATCTCGCGGACCTGGGCGCGGAACGTCTACCCGTGCTGGTGTTGGGCGACGGGTCCACGATGGTGGATCCGAGCCCAGCCGAGGTGGCCGACCGAATCGGCCTTCGCTGGCATGCCGAGCGGGACGTCTACGACCTCGTCGTCGTGGGCGCCGGTCCCGCCGGGCTCGCCGCCGGCCTGTACGGGGCCTCGGAAGGGCTGTCGACGTTGGTGGTCGAGCGCACCGCGCCGGGAGGTCAGGCGGGGACCAGCTCACGCATCGAGAACTACCTCGGCTTCCCGGCGGGGCTCTCCGGAGCCGACCTGACGATGCGGGCCAGACAACAGGTCACCCGGTTCGGTGCGGAGATCCTCACCCCCGCCGAGGTCGTGGGCGTCACCCGGGCCGATCCGTACTTCGTCCTGGCCTTCGCTGGTGGGGAGGAGGTGACCACGCCCGCGCTGATCATCGCCACCGGCGTCGACTACCGGACCCTCGACGTCCCCGGTGTGCAGGCACTCACCGGGGTCGGCGTGTACTACAGCGCGGGCCGGGCCGAGGCGATCGAGCACACGGGCGGGCAGGTCTTCCTCGTCGGCGGCGGCAACTCGGCGGGGCAGGGGGCGATGTTCCTGCGGGGCTTCGCGGACGAGGTGACGCTGTTGGTCCGGGACGAAAACCTCGATGCCACGATGTCGAGGTACCTCGTCGATCAGCTCGAAGCCGCGGACAACGTCCGGATCCGCTACCACGCGAGCGTGGTGGAGGCCAAGGGTGTCGACCACCTCGAGTCGCTGACCATCGCCGACGTCGTCACCGGGACGACCGAGGAGGTCGCCGCGGACGCGCTGTTCGTGTTCATCGGCATGGCACCCCGCACCGACTGGCTCGGCGGCCTGGTCGAGCGGGATCCGGGAGGGTTCATCCTGGCTGGCGCGGACCTCGGCACCCAGCCCCCGGGGTGGCCGTTGGATCGACCGCCACACCCCCTGGAGACCAACGTCCCCGGCGTCCTGGTCGCCGGGGACGTGAGGTACGGATCCATCAAGCGCGTGGCGTCGGCCGTGGGCGAAGGGTCCATGGCGGTCCGGTTCGTGCACGAGCGTCTGGCGGGTCGGTGACGATCGAGGCTCTCCGCGCCTCGCCGCTGCTCGCATCCCTACCCGAGTCGACGCTGATCCGACTCCTCGATGGGTCTGAACCGGTGGCCCTGGTCGAGGGGGAGGTGCTCTTCTCCCAGGGTGAGGAACCGGATGGCCTGTACGTCGTGGTCGAGGGCGAGCTGGAGGTGCTGCGGCGCAGCGGACGGGACGAGTTTCCTCTGGCGACGAGCCGCCGTGGGGACCTCATCGGCGAGCTCGCCCTGGCCCGCGGGGGAACCCGGACGGCCACGGTCCGTGCTGCGACGCCGGCACGGCTGCTGCTGCTGGACGCCGAGGCCTTCATCGATCTCCTCACCGACCGCGACTCGGCGAGGTCGCTCCTCGACCTGGTGACCCGGCGTCTGGCGGAACTGGAACTCCAGCTTCGGCAGCGCGACCGCCTGGCCGTGCTCGGAACACTGGCTGCCGGCCTCCTGCACGAGCTGAACAACCCGGCCGCTGCCGTCGCGCGAGGCGTGGAGCACCTCGGCGCGATCTCGATGGCCTGGGGGGAGCTGGAAACCCGCCCCGCGGACGGGGCCCTCCTCGATCGTCTCAGCGGACTCCTCGACCACGCCCGGCCGCCGGCCTCGGCCCTGGAGCGGTTGCGTGCCGAGACCGAACTCGGCGCCAGCCTGGCTTCACTGGGCGTCGAAGCGGCCGAAGCTGACCTGGTGGCGCTGCTGGCCGGGCTGGGGATCGCGGCGTCCGAGCTCGAAGCCACCCTGGCCGACGTTCCGAGGTCGGAGGCGGTGGCGGCGCTGCGATGGTTGGCGCTTCGTGGGCGGGTGGCACGCCTCGTCGAGGAGACGACGGTCGGGGCCGCCCGGATCTCCGAGGTGGTCGGCGCCGTCAAGGCCTACGTCCACGTGGGGGAGGCCGGTCCGCAGGATGTCGAGGTGCACGAAGGGATCGAGGCGGCGATGACACTGTTGCGCGGTCGCGTCCCATCGGGTGTCGAGGTCGTGCGCGATTACGACCCGGACGTCGGTCTCGTTCCGGGTAACCCGGCGGACCTGAACTCCGTGTGGATGAACCTCCTCGACAACGCCCTCGACGCCGTGGGTGAGCGTGGGGTCATCACGATCAGGACGCGGGCGCTTGACGCCGCGGTCCGGGTCGAGATCGAGAACACCGGACCGGTGGTGCCGCCCGAGGTCCTCGACCGCGCCTTCGACCCGTTCTTCACGACCAAGGAGATCGGCAAGGGCACCGGCCTCGGTCTGGCCACCACGCACGCGGTGGTGAGTCGTCATCGAGGGCAGGTCACGCTCACGTCGGCCGAGGACCGCACCGTCGCGTCGGTCTCGCTCCCGCGGGCCCGGAGATGAGCCTTCGTACCGCCGTTTCCGAGGCCCCGAGCGCGGGCGGCACAGACGCTTTGACGCGCGATCCGGTCAGGCGGAAGCTATGGAGCGGACGGCGACGGGATGTGCAGTGGGGTGAGAAGTGCGGGCCGTTCGGGGCCCACGGAACGGAGTCGGAGGAGGGTGGTCATGCGCAGTGGTGCGACGATGTTCGAGCGCTACGGCGGCTTCGCGAAGGTCAGCCGGATCGTGTCGTCCTTCTACGACCGGGTGCTCGACTCCGAACGGCTCTCGCCGTACTTCGCGAACGTCGACATGCGCCGGCAGATCGACCACCAGACGAAGTTCTTCGCGTCGGTGATGGGTGGGCCGGCCAGTTACACCAGTGAGCACCTGGCCCGGGTGCACCAGAAGCTGGCCATCACCGACGAAGCCTTCGACGAACTGGCGCTGCTGGTGCGTGAGACCCTCGAGGACTTCGACTTCGACGAGAGCGACATCGCCGCGGTCTACGGCGAGATCGTCTCCTACCGCTCGTTCATCGTCACCCGGCCGACGGCCGGGGTCGACTCTCTCGAGGGCGTCTGATGGGCGAGTTGGACCTCACCGGGCTGGTGCAGGGACTGGACCTCGGCGTCGCCGTTACCGACCCGCTCGACTGGCGGATCGTCTTCGAGAACGGTCGCTTCTTCGAGCTGTTCCCACCCGACCCCGCCGCCGGCCTCCTCGACGGACCGGAGACCCCCGTCGATGTCGACGACACGGCCGCTGAGGCGCTGCACGCGCGGATCGTCGGGTTCAGCGCCGACCGCGCAGCCGAACGGCTGGCGCGTAAGCGGTCCTTCAGCTTCGAGGTGGAGGCCCAGACGAACGGGCGGACCGTGCCGGTACGCGTCACGTTGCGACCCCTGGCGGAAGACCCCGACGGCAGGATCGTGGTCGAGTGCAAGGACATCTCCAAGGAGACCGAGATCCAGTACATGCTCGACTCCTACTCCTCGCTCGCGGAGCGCAACGCCCGTGATCTGGAGAAGGAGAAGGAACGCGTCGAGAAGCTGCTGCTGAACATCATGCCCAAGGCGGTGCTGGAGGAGTTGAAGGAATACGGGGCGGCCACACCGCAGCGGTTCGACGCCGCCTCGATCGTGATGTTGGACTTCGTGGGATTCACCGACATGGCGATCTCGGAGGATGCGGCCGCGATCATCACCGAGCTCAACGACATCTTCAGCACCTTCGACCGCATCGTCGAGACGTTCAACTGCGAGCGGTTGAAGACGATCGGCGACGCCTACATCGCCGTCTCGGGTGTGCCGGAGTCCGCGCCGGAGCACGCCCACGACATCGCGCGGGTGGCGTTGCGGATGCGCCGCTTCCTCGAACGCCGCAACTCCGCGCATCCCATCGAGTGGCGGGCCCGTTTCGGGATCAACACCGGACCGGTGATCGGCTCGCTCGTCGGGATCCAGCGCTACGTCTACGACCTCTTCGGTCCTGGCGTCAACCTCGCCGCCCGGATGGAGGCCCTTTCGGAGCCGATGCGGATCACGGTGAGCCAGGCGACCCGGGATCTGCTCGAGGACGACTTCGTCCTCAGCGAGCGGGGCGAGTTCGACGTCAAGGGATTCGGCCCCCAGACCCTGTACTTCCTCGAAGGCGAGGTCGGTGGGCGTCACCGGTGACCGGCCCGCCGGGCGACGTCATCGGAGGCGCCGGCCGGTCGCTGCGACGGCCGACGTCGGCGCTTGCGTCGCCGAGCGTCGTTCTCTTCGCGGCCATGTTCGCCGCCCAGGCCGCCTTGCTCGTGTTGTCCCCGATCCTGGTCGACATGGCTGCCGACCTCGGCGTGTCCACCGCGACCGCCGCACAGCTGCGTTCGCTGTCCGGACTCGTGGCCGGCGGGGTGGCCCTGTGGGTGGGACTACGGTCCAGGCCACGGCCCCTGCGTGATGTCATCGGATCGGGGCTGCTCCTCCTCGCGCTGGGCTCGGTCGGAAGCGCTGCCGCGACCACCTTCACCATTCTGGCGACGGCCCAGCTCGCGGTGGGAGTGGGACTTGGTCTGGTGTTGTCGGCGGCGCTCGCCGCGGCCGGCGAGTGGGCACCGCAACGACCCGCCGCGACCCTTGCCTGGGCGCTCGCCGGCCAACCGGCGGCGTGGATCGTGGGCATGCCGATCGTCGGCGCGGTCGCGGAGGCCAGTTGGCGCCTTGCCTGGTTGGCGGTGCCGGCGTTGGGCAGCCTCGTCGCCCTTGGCTTGCTGTCGCTTCGTCCCCGGGGGGTGGCCGTCCGCCCTGGGAGCGACGAACCGTCGCTGTGGGCCTACCACGGCTCCCGGACCTGGGCGCTGGGTGAACTGCTCGCCTACGGAGGATGGGCCGGGACCGTGGTGTTCGTCGGCGCGCTGCTCATCGACAGCTACGGGGCCTCGCCCGTCGTCGTGGGGCTCGTCCTCGCGGGGGCGGCTGCCGCCTACGTGCCAGGCAACTTCCTCGCGCGGCGCCGCGTCGACCGCGGGGCAGGCACGATCTTGATCCTCGGGGGCGCCGTCTCGATGGTGGGCGTGGCGGTACTCGGCGCGGTCCGGCCCGGCCTGCCGTTCTCCGCCGCCGTGCTGGCCGGACTGGCGTTCGTCGCCGGGTGGCGCACGCTGGCTGGCAGCAGTCGTGGGCTGTCGATCGCGCCCGCGTGTCGCCTGCAGTCGATGAGCGTGCGCACCGCCGCTGCGCAGTACGGCTACCTCGTCGGCTCTGCGCTCGGTGGCGGCGCCCTTGCCGTGGGCGGCTATGGCGCCATGGGGGCGGTCCTGGCCTGCCTCTACGCCGGGAGCGTCGTGCTCCACGCGTCCTCGGGGCGGTCCAGGTTCCGGCCGCGTGCCGCGACGCCGCCACCGGCCCCGGGGACCGCGCGGTGAAGCCGGATCGGCTCACGGCCGCGTCTCGGCTCGCCGGTCGATGCACCATCGTCCGACGCCTCGCGATGCGACGTAGGCAGCGGAACGCATGACGGCGCTGGACCGGCCCAGCGGGGGTTCGTGTCGATGCCGTTGGGCCACACGTCGATGACGAGGTGGGCGTAGGCGGCCCCGATCGTGACCGGGATCGCCACCGCGGCCCCGAGGCGGGCCCACGGCCCGAGCAGCAATGACATGCCGGCCACGATCAGGACGGTCTCCCCGACCCGAGGGGGCGAGTAGTTCCGGGAGCGGGAACCTCGCGGCGTCGACCAGCGGGCGTATCGGCGCTTCGGGCACGACGACGCGCCCGATCCCGAGGCCCAGCAGTGGCACGCCGGCGATGACCCGTGGCTGTTCCATCACGGCGACGCGGATGGTCGACACGTCGCCGTGCGATACGGGGAGGAAGTCGCCACCGCAGGGATCGTCCCCTCGATCGGCAGCATCGGCGATCTCTCCGACAACGCCCTCGCCGAATCGACCATCGGCCTGGTCAAGACCGAGCTCGTCCACAACCCCACCCGCGGCCCCTGGGCGAGCCTGTCGAGCTTCGAGTTCGCGCTCGCCGAGTACCTCGAGTGGTGCAACAACGCCAGACTCCACGGCGAGCCAGAGCACCGCACCCCCACCGAGATCGAGACCGACTACCTACTACCGTCACCACCGGTCAACCCCGCTGGCCCGAATCCACAGTCGACGCCTTGTACGGAACGCGCCGCGGTTCACCGACCAGCGCCCAGCACCGCACGCGCTTCCGGCCCCGCCCGTTGGGCGTCACATGACGTCGTCGCCTTGCGTACATCCGTGCTCACGGGTGCGCACGCCTGTCGTAGCGCAGCCGCACAGGACGGCCTCGGGGACGCGCACGCGTCTGCAGCGAGCCCCGGTGTCGACGATTCGGAGTACGGTCGGGGGGTGACCACGACGCCTGCGCGGCGCCGACGGGTGTTCGTCTCTTCCGCGGTCAGTGAGTTGGCTGCGGAGCGGGCGGCGGCCCGCCGCGCCATCGAGATCCTGCGCCTTGCCCCGATCCTGTCCGAAGCGGGGAATGACGAGCACGAGCGCCGCCCTGGGCTTGGGGACAGCGACTTCTTCGTAGGAATCTACTGGCAGGGTGCCGGACCGACGGCCTTCGACCGCGGCGAGCTGATGCTGGCACGTGATCTGTCCTTGGCCGGGGCGCGACCTCGCCTGCTGTACGTGAAGGAGCCGGCGCCCGATCGCGATCCGCGGCTGGCCGCGTTCGTCGAGCGGTTGCGGCGTTCCGGAGAGACCGTGGCTGAGATCGCCGGCCCGGAGGATCTGGCGGAGCAGCTGATCCGGGACCTCGCGGGCCTGATCGCCACGCGGAGCGAGGCGGTCGAGCAGGACTTGCCTGTGGGGACGGTGACGTTCCTGTTCGCCGACGTTGAGGACTCCACCGGAACGCTGGAGCGACTCGGCGAGGTCTACACGGAGTTGCTGGCGCGCTTCCGCCGCGATGGCGACGCCGCGGTGACCCGTGCCGGCGGGGTGCTGGTGCAGGCGGAGGGCGACGGGCTGTTCGCGGCCTTTCCCACGGCTGACGCGGCGCTGGATGCGGCAGTGACGGCACAACGCGTGTACCTGTCGTACCCGCCCCCGGGACCGCTGATGGTCCGGATCGGGCTGCATAGCGGCACCGGTGTGGTGGTTGACGACAGCTACGCGGGCATCGATGTACATCGGGCCGCCCGCGTCGCCGACGCGGGCCACGGTGGCCAACTCCTCGTCTCGGCGTCTGCACGAGAGCTGATCCGCGACTGGGGTGATGCGAGGGTCACCGACCTTGGCTGGTACGAGCTGAAGGGGCTATCGCACGTCGAGCGCCTGCTCCAGGTGACGGCTCCCGGCTTGCCGCAGGAGTTTCCGCCGCTGCGGGCGCGACCGTCGGCTCGAGCACGGCTCCCCCGCCAACTCACGCCGTTGCTCGGGCGCGAAGCTGACGTCGAGGCGGTCGCCGCCCTGCTCCGCTCCGGTGTCCGCCTGCTCACCCTGATCGGGCCCGGTGGGGTCGGCAAGACCCGCCTCGCTGTCGCGGCCGCCGAGGAGGTGGCCGCCAGCTACCCGGACGGCGTCGGGTTCGTCGAGCTCGCCGCCGTCGCTGATGCCGACGCGATGGCGGACGTGATCGTCGCGGGGCTCGGGCGGTCGGTGGAGGGCAGCCTCGGTGCCGAGGACGTACTCGTGGACGAACTCGACGACAAGCGCTTCCTGCTCGTCCTCGACAACATGGAGCAGGTCGTCGAGGGTTCCCCGTTGCTGCGCCGCCTGCTCGAGCGGCTTCCGCGACTGCAGATCCTGGTGACGAGCCGCGTCGCGCTGCAGCTGTCCGCGGAGCGGGTGCTGGAGGTCGCGCCGCTTGGCCTGCCCGCCGCCGGAGCGGAGCCCGCAGCGGTGGCCGAGACTGCGGCCGTACGCTTGCTGGTCGACCGGGCCCGTGCCGTGCGGCCGGACTTCGCTGTCGACGCGGACAACGCCGCGGCGGTCGCCGAATTGGCGCGACGCCTCGACGGGATCCCGCTCGCGATCGAACTGGCCGCCGTCCGGCTGCGACTCCTCGAGCCCACAGACCTGCTCGACCGGCTGTCCTCGGCGCTGGATCTCGCCGGCGCCGTCGACCTGCCCGGGCGCCAGCGCACCCTGCGCGCCGCGATCGACTGGTCGGTCCGCCTCCTCTCAGATCCTCAACGGGTGCTGTTCGCCCGGTTGGGAGTCTTCGTCGACGGCTGGACCCTGCAGGCCGCCGAGGAGGTCGCTGGCGGCCCGGAGATCGGCGACGTCGCCGCTGCGCTGGACACGCTGGCTGTCAACAGCATGATCCGCCTGGAGTCCGCCCCGGGTGGTGGGGCGCGAATGCGGCTGCTCGGCCCCCTCCAGGAATACGCGCTCGAATCGCTGGCGGAGGCGGGCGAGCTCGAGGCCATGCGTGACCGCCACGCTGCCCACGTTGTCGGCTGGGTCGAGGAGTACCCGAGAACCTCAGGCGGGGAGGTGACGCGCTGGCGACGACGCATCGCCAGCGAGTGGGGCAACGTCCATCAGGCCTTGGTGTGGTGCACGAGTGAAGGCGACCACCGGGCCCTCGCCCGTCTGCTTGTCGCGCTGTGGCCGCACCTCTGGGTCGAGAACCGCGTGACCGAGACGCTTGGTTGGCTGGAGGAGCTGCGCCCGCACCCCGAGCGCCTTGCCCCGGAGGTCCGTGCGCACATCGTCCACATCGACGGGTTCTTCGCGTTGGAGATCGGCGAGCACCAGCGTGCGCTTGCCTTGGGGCACCAGGCCCTGGCGGCCGCTGAGACACTCGGCGAGGTCGAGCTGGCCGCCCGTACCCGGCTGCTGCTGGCCGGGATACTGCCCGCCTTCGACCTCCACGACCCCGACATCCTGCCGCTGATGGACCGCGCCATCGCCACGTTCCGCGAGCGCGGTGACGTGGTCGACTTGGCCTACGCGCTGAACTTCCAGTGCGCGTACCTGGCGGCTACGGGCGACATGGAGGCGGCGCGGCGAGCGATCGAGGAGGCCCTTGCCCTGTCCGCCGACATGGAGGCGCTACCGGTACACGCTCAGAGTCGGACCGCGCTCGGGTTCGTCGAGCTGATCGCCGGTGACCCCGATGCTGCCGCGCAGCACCTCGCCGCGGCCGTGGCGGCGCTGGAGAACAGTCCCAGCAGGGAGATTCTCTCCTACGTCCTCGACGGGTACGGCTGGTGGGCGCTGGTCAGTGGAGACGACATCGCCGGGTTGACCGCGATCGGGGCGGCCGAGGGCCTGCGAGACCGCCTCGGCCTGCGCGCCTGGCCGCTGGCCGCCGCCCAGCTCGCGTCGATAACCACCCTTGCCGACTCGTACGCGAGCCCCGACGCACAAGCCGCCCGCCGAGCGGGTCGGCAGCTCGCCCCTGAAGCCGCGCTCGCGGTGGTTCGCATTCGGTCTTGACCGAGGTCACGCGGGAGTGATGATCCGGACCCCCAGAAGTCAGGCAGGGCGCGTATCGCCGTGACTCTGCGCGGGTGCGTCAAGGGCCAGAGGGCAGCGTGGCGAGCCCGATAGTTCGTGCCGCGTTGAGGAGTCGGCGATCCCAAGTGGCGAGGATCACTGGCGCGTCGGCGAGCGTCAGGGCACTGGCGAGGTGGATCGCGTCGAACCCGCTCAGCGCGTGGGTCTCGGCGAGGCCGCC
>SLDB01000348.1 GCA_007125475.1 Nitriliruptoraceae bacterium
GGGACCGGGGGACTCTCCAGCCTGTCGGAACTCCTCGACCTGGATCGCCATGGCCGGCGCCACCGCTTCGAAGAACTCGTCGGGGGTCGCGGCGAGCTGCTCCTCACTGACGATGCCGCTGGCCTGATGCCAGGTCCGGGTGGCGTCGACGAGACGGCCTTCGTCCACCAGACGCCCCACAGCGTCAACCGCCTGATCGAAGCGTTCCCGGTCCTGGTCGCTGGCTGCCTCGATGACCAGTGGCTCCCAGAGACCGAGCGCGCTGACCGCCGACGTGCGTCGCGCTGCGCCAAGCGACAGCATCCCGCTCCACGAGCTGCCGACCAGCCCCACCGGCTCACCGACGCTGTCGATGAACGAGACGACATCACCAACCACCCGCTCAGGTGAGTGATCCTGTCCGTCGGCCTCCCGTGCGCGGCTGCCTCGGTCCATCACGTAGCAGGTGAAGTGCTCGGTCAGGTAGGGCGCCAGTGGCCCCCACTCCAGGATCCCGTCCGACGGGGTTGCCGGGACGACGACCAGCGGCGGGCCCTCCCCCTCCACCCTGCCGGCGATCGTGATCCCGTCGTCAGCAGCGGCGTGATGTATACGCGGCTCGCTCACGAGTCTGCTCCTCAACGACACTCGGGAACGTGGGCAACGTCGTGTGCCTTGCTGCGCCGAGAAGCCCGTGACCAACAGGCGAGACTCCCCCTGGATCGATGCCCTGCAGCGGCAGCGACGCGACCGAGGTTTCAGACTAACGAGACCACACGACGTGGCAATCCCCGTCACGATCGATGATCCGCCCCGACTTCGCTGGGCGGACGTCGGCCTGGAACCGCGGTGGCTTCGCATCGCCCCGACCGTGACCGAGGTCCGGGGCCAGCTGGCGGACCAGATTGGCCCACCAGCGACTCGCCTGGCGCGACGAGTCCGGCCGATACGTGGCCATTTGAGCGGAGTGCGCGAGGAGGGACTTGAACCCTCATGTCCTTTCGGACACACGGCCCTCAACCGTGCGCGTCTGCCATTTCCGCCACTCGCGCGAGTGGGTGCGGGTGACCGCAGGGACGGGAGCGTAGTCGTCGCACGAACCCCCCGCCAACGCCGGCACACGCCGGGGTCAGGGTCCGGGCGGATCCAACCGTGCCGAGGTCAGGTCCAACCTCCCCCACGGCGAGAGCCGCAACCCCTCGACCTCCGGTGTCACCACGAACTCGTGGCGGTACCACAGCAGTGGGATCGCCGGTGCGGCCTCGAGGATCTGTCGCTCGGCCGATCGGTACAACGTCGCACGAGCCTGCGGAGCCGCGGCGTGCTTCGCGCTGTCGAGCGTGGAGTCGACCTGCTCGTCGGCGAACCGGGTGGTGTTCTCGCCGTCGAGGTTGGCCGAGTGAAACAGCGGTGTGAGGTAGTCGCCGAAGTCGGCGGTCCCGACGTCCCACCCGATCCGGAACACCGCGGCCCCACCGTCACGGACCACCCGGACGAAGTCCTCGAGCTGGAGGGCACGGAAACGCACCTCGACCCCGAGCGCGGCGTCCAGATCGTCGGCGATCTGCTCGGCGATCGCCGTGTGGATCGCCCCGCGGCTGTGGGTGAGGGTCACCGTCGCGAACGCCGCGTCGTCGAGCTCGTCCCCACGGTCGGCCCGTACCTCCTCGAACAACGCCGCGGCGCCTTCGGGGTCGTAGAGACAGTGCTCGCACACCCCGGGCTGTGACCCCGGCACCGGCGGGGGGACGATCGATGTGGCCGCCTGCCGGGTCCCCTGCAGGACGTCGTCGGCGAGGTGCCGGCGATCGATCGCCATCGAGACGGCTCGTCGCGCCCGGGGGTCGTCGAACGGCGGCCGGGTCGTGTCGAAGCCGTAGAGGTACACCCCGCTGGTGACCCCGTCGAGGCGCCCGGGGCCGGTGTAGCCGTCGGTGGAGACCCCGAACCGCTCGGCGGCCTCAGCGCGGCGTTGCACCGGGACCTGGGCGACGTGGAGCTGACCGTCGGTGAGATCGGCCCACTGGGCCTCCCGCGAGGTGTCCCCCTCGTAGACGGTGAACAGCACCTCGTCGAGGTGTGGGGCGCCGTCGTAGGTCGGGGCGGCGGCGAGGCGGACGAACGAACCGGGCTCACGGGCACCGGCCATCATGAACGGCCCGTTCCCCACCGGCTGGGCGGCGAACTGTTCGGGGAACTCTTCGGCCGCCGGTGGGGTGGGTACGAGACTGGGATCGGCGAGCCTCGTCAGAAACCCCGGCTGCGGCTGATCGAGGCGGATCCGGAGCGTTCGTGCGTCGACGACCTCGACACCCCGGAGTGGGACGCCGTTGACCAGGGAGTCGTGCATCCCCACGACGTCGGCCAGCAGGTAGTCGAGGTAGGAACGTGGTTCCGCGGTGCCGTCGGCGATGCGGTCGAAGGTCCGACGGAAGTCCTCGGCGGTGACCGGGGTGCCGTCGTGGAACTGCGCCTCGCGCAACCGGAAGGTGAACGTCGCCCCCGCGTCGGAGACCGCCCACTGCGACGCCGCCGCCGGCACGATCCGCGACTGGTCGTCGAGACGCACCAGCGGCTCGAACAACGCGGAGACGATGACCTCGCCCTCGTCGTCGGCGAGGAACCGTGGGTCGAGGGTGACGGGGTCACGTGCCAGGGCGACCCGCAGCGTCCCACCGGTGGCGCCCTCGGTTCCTGCCTCCCCCTCGGTGTCCGCTCCCCCGTCCGCGGGCGGCGGCTCAGGGAACTCCGGGAGCGCGAACGGTTCCTCGGCGTCCTCGACGTCGAACGAGGACGAGCACGCCACGGTCAGGACGACGAGGAGCGCCAGCGTCGTCGCCGCGGCGGTGCGGCTCAGAGCGTGATGACCAGCAGGCAGTTCGTCAGTCCGAACAGCAACGCGACGATCACGGTGAAGCGGTCCAGGTTGCGTTCCACGACCGCCGAGCCCTGCATCCCGCCGCCACCGCCACCGAACATGTCCGACAGACCGCCGCCCTGTCCACGGTGCATCAGGATCAACCCGATCAGGCTGAACGCGAGGAGGAGGTGCACCGTGACGAGGAACGGGGTGAGCACGTGACAGAGCTCCGGTCGGGGTGGTGCCGGACGGGGTGGTGGATGACACGGGAGGATACCAGCCACCGTGGACCCTCACCCTGCCTCGACCCACTCGCGGTGAGCGGGTTCACGGCGAGTGGTTCGTTCGGTCGCTCACTCGACCGTGCGGGCGAGCCAGAACACCTGGA
>SLDB01000291.1 GCA_007125475.1 Nitriliruptoraceae bacterium
GCCCGGCGATCGGGGGGCTGCTGGGCCTCGCCGGGGTCGCCGCCCTCGTCGCCGGCTTGTTCGGCGACGGCGGGGTGCTCACGCTCGGCGCGGGCGCGTTGGCCGTGTTCCTCGGCGTGACCCTGCTCAGCCCACTTCTCGCCCGCCCCGTCCTCGCCGGCCTGGGGGCCCCGCTGGCCAGGGTGCTGGGGATCCGTGGCGAACTGGCGCTCCAGAACGCCCGGCGCAACCCGCGTCGGACCGCCAGCACCGCGTCGGCGTTGATGATCGGGGTGGGTCTGGTCGGGTTCGTGACGATCTTCGGCGCGTCGGTGTCCTCGGCGCTCAGCGACGCCGTCGACGACGTCTACCGCATGGACCTCGACGTGCGATCCACCACGTTCCAGGCGATCCCGGCGGGGATCGGCGACGACCTCGACGACCTCGAGGTCGTCGACCTCGCGCTCACCCAGCGCATGGGCCAGTTCGAGCACGACGGCCAGGGTCGGTTCCTGGTCGGTGCCGACATCGAACGCATCACCGAGGTCTACGCGATCGAGGTCGTCGAGGGATCGCTGTCGGCGCTCACCGACGGCGGGATCGCGATCTCCGAATCGGCGGCCGAACGCGACGGCGTAGCCTACGGCGACGACTACGCGATGGCGTTCCCGTCGACCGGCGAGGCCGAGCTCGAGATCGCGGCGGTGTTCGACGCCGAGAGCATCGACGTCGACTACATGATGGACATCGCCACACACCGCGAGCACTACGTCGGCGACGAGGTGTTCGCCGTCGGGGTGGTCCTCGCCGAGGGTGTCGAACTGGCGGACGGGCAGGCCGCCGTCGACGGGGTGCTCGAGCGGTACCCGGGGGTCGCGGCGATGGACCGCACCGCGGTGCGCGACAACCTCACCGGCCAGGTCGACCAGTTGGTCGGCCTGGTGTACGGCCTGCTGGCGCTCGCGGTGGTGATCGCGTTCGTCGGGATCGTGAACACCCTGGCGTTGAGCGTGTTCGAGCGTGTCCGCGAGATCGGCCTGCTGCGTGCCGTGGGGATGTCGCGACGCCAGGTCCGGTCGATGGTGCGGTGGGAGTCGGTGCTGATCTCGGTGCTGGGGGTCTCGCTCGGGCTCACCGTCGGGTTGTTCTTCGGGTGGCTGCTGGTCGAGGCGCTGCAGGACGACTTCCCGCTGGCGCTGGTGGTGCCGTGGGGTCAGCTCGTCGCCACCGTCGCGATCGGCGTGGTCGCCGGCGTGGTGGCCGGGGTGCTGCCGGCCCGGCGCGCGGCACGCATCGACGTCCTCCGGGCGGTGACGACCGAGTGACCCCGGGCACGGAGCGGTCCGCGGCGGCCGTCGACGCCGTCGCGGTGCCGCCCTGGCGCAGACTTCTGGCTCAGAACGGGGTGGCGACCGCCGACAGCGCGGCCTCGGCCGTCACCCCGTTCGGGGTGCCGTCGTTGAGGAACACCGCCAGGTGGAAGGTCTCGGTGCTCCCGGAGGGGATCTCGACCATCCAGTGCACCGGCAGCGACGTGGCGACCCGTCCGCTCCCGGTCGTGGTCGACGGCAGCTGCGACCACGACGACGGCCCCTGGGCGTCGTCGCTGGCCCGGTACACGAACGCCTCGACCTCGCACGGGCACGAGGTCGCCGCACCCTCGGTGTACACCGACACCGACCCGCTGAGGGTGACGCGGGTCACCCCTCCGGTGGCGCCGCTGGCACGGACCGTCGTCGACGCCGGCACGCCGTCGTAGCCGTTCGCCGCCGAGAGCTCGGCGACGCTGGAGGCGAACTCGGCCCGGGAGCCGGATCGGGCCAGGAACGACGCCATCTGCTCCCGGGAGACGTCGTCACCGGGGCAGAACCGTCCGACGTCGCAGCCGGTGGTGATCCCGGCCTCGGCGACGTCACCGATCGCCCCGGCGTGGGCGGAGTTGGGGGAGACGTCCTCGAAGCCGTCGACCGCGGAGGCCGGCCCGGCGAACGCCACGGCTGCGAGGGTGACGGCCACCAGCAGCCGGTTCCGGATGCGCGGGGTGGGGGTCACGGCGGTTCCTGCCTGTCGGGGGCGGAGTGCTGGGGTGCGGATCACGGGGTGAGCTCCCCCGGGGAGCGGGTGCCGCGCGGTGCGGAGGTGTGGGTCCGGCCGGTGGCGGGGTCGACCTCCAACGCACCGTGCTGGAACGCCGCGCGCGCGAAGCCGGAGCGGGCCGTGAAGCTGTCGGTCGTCGGGCGGCCCAACCATCCGGAGGGGCCGCCCTCGTCGCGGTAGGCGCCGAGCACCGGATCACCGAGGGCAACGGCGGGCGTACCCGGGCCGGCGAACACCCGGACCCGGGCGAAGTCGGCCACCTCGGTGTCACCGGTTCGCTGCTGATCGGCGACGGGGGGACCCCAGCCGCCGTCCGCCCCGCCCTCGTCGAGGTAGCGACGGGCGATCGCGCCGCGCAGCACGTGGACCTGCCCGCCGACGCCGACGAGGACCCCGTCCTCGAAGGGGTGGTCGTCGGTCCGGGCGCGCAGCGGGTACCCGAGGCCGCTCGCGGCCGGCCCGCCGAGGTCGTCGTAGCGCCGTGCGAACGCCCCGAACACCTCCTGGCCACCGACCCGCGGCGAAGCCCAGATCGCCCCGGCCGCGAACCACGTCACGGTGCCGTGGCCGTCCCCGGCGGCTCGGGTGCCGACCGTGGGGGCGCCGAGCGCACCGGTGGGGCCACCGAGCTCGCGGTACCGCGTCGCCGCCGGGCCGAACACCGCCGTCGTCACCCCGTCGATGCGGTAGATGTCGCCGCCTTCGAAGCGCGCCCGTTCCCCGTCGCCCAGCGACCGCTGATCGCTGACCGGGTACCCCAGCGGGCCGTCGGGACCGTCGGCGGCGACGTAGGCGTCGGCGAGGTCGTCGCGCAACAGCCACGCACCGCTCGCCGGATGGTGGGCGATGACGCCGTGTTCGTAACGGCGCCACGCACCGTCGCGTGGACCTCGTCGCTCGTCGCCGACGGGGGCGCCGAGGACGGAGCCGACGAGCCCGAGGTCCTGGTAGCGCAGGTCGATCGGGGTGGCGTCGGCACCGGGGAGGCACGGGGCGTTGTGGGTCACCGTGCGGTTGTCGGTGAGCACGGTCCGCCCGCAGGCGGGGTCCCAGGTCCACGGTGTGGTGCACAGCACCACCCGGCAGACGACCTCGGTGACGCCACCGATCTGGGTGTTGCACTGGCCGTACCGGAACCGGTTGCAGCAC
>SLDB01000110.1 GCA_007125475.1 Nitriliruptoraceae bacterium
GAAGCCTATGAGTACGGCATCATCGACGAGGTGATCCAGCCCGGACGCGGAGCGAACTGAGCCGCTGCAGCGGCCGGGACCGCGACACCCGATCAGACCCAGCCCTCCCCGCCCTCGTCGCCCACGGCATGCTGGGCACGCTCGAGGAGGAGGAGCGCCTCGTCACCGAGGGCGCGCTCGACGACCCCGGCGCCGTCCAGTCGTTTGTAGGCGGCGGCCAGGAGCTCTGGGCGCCCCCACGTCATCTCGAGGAGCTCTGCGAGCCGCTGTTGCTCGGACTTGTCCGAGTAGACCAACCCCAGCGCGTACGCAGCGAGCCACGCGTCGGATGGATCCCGCGGCGGCTTGTCGGCCGTCATGGCATCGTTCATCGGCGGCCCGTCAGCGATGTCCGACGCCGACGATCCGGACCAGGAGAGCGCGAACCCGTCGCACCGTGTGATGACGGCCGCATCTGCCCCTCAGGGACTCATCAGCCGCCGTTCCTTCGACGGTCGTCCACGTCCGCGACGTTACCCACTGGCCCGTGCCCTCTCAAGGGGAAGAATCGATGATCACCCGGGCGCGCACACGGTCAGCCGTGGGGCACCGGCCCTCGGCGGCGGTGGACGGAACCGGATCGCGCCCGTGAGCCGTGAACGACCTCGCCAGTCGCGCCGGGACCGTTCGGGCGCGACGGACCGCGCCCTACGACGTCGCCGGGACGGCGTCGTCGGGCTCGTCGACGTAGAGGTAGTACTCCTGGTCCTCGTCCTCCCAGTCCATCTCGACGATGTCCTTGGTCACCGCCGCCTTGCAGAACTGCAGGAACCCGGCGTAGCCGAGGTCCTTCTCGGAGAACTCCGGTTCACGCTTGCGCAGCTGGTCCTTCAACCCCGAGAGCGGCGGATCACCACCGAGCTCGGTCATCAGCTCCTTGACGGTGCTGCGCAGGAGTCGGAACGCCGCATCCTCGTCACGCGGAGTAGAGGGGAAGTCCACCTCCGGGTCACCGGGGGCCGAACCATCGTTGAGGGTGATCACGTCGTTGTCGGCGAGGTGCCGCAGCAACTCCCGGAACCCGCGGAAGCCGAAGTCGCCCTCGTTGAACGTCGGGTCCTTGCGGATCAGGGCGCGCTTGAGGTTCGAGGCGAGCACCGCACCGGGTGAGGAGGACTGCACCCCGGCCAGCGTGCGGGTGATGAGGCGTTCGAGCTTGCGCAGGTCCTGCTTCTGCGACGACGCCTTCTTCTCCGGCTTCGCGGCGTCCTTGCCCTCGGCAGCGGCCTTCGGCGCCTTCTGCCCCGACTTGCCTGCCTTCGACGACGACTTGCCGGAGCCGGCGCGGCTCGTCGAGGCGCTGCGACCCCCTTCACGGGCGGGGATCCCCTCCAAGCGGTCGTAGAAGATGAACTCGTCGCACGCCGGCGGGAGCATCGCCGAGGTCGAGCCCTTCAACCCCACACCGATCACGCGCTTGTTCAGTTCCCGCAGCTTGCTCACCAACGGGGTGAAGTCCGAGTCCCCGGAGACGATCACGAACGTGGACACGAAGTCGCGGGTCAGCGCCAGCTCCATCGCGTCCACCGCCATCTGGATGTCGGCGGCGTTCTTGCGCACCGAGTCGGAGCGCTGGGGGATCTCGATGAGCTCGACGTTGGCATCGACCATCCGCCGCCGGTCCTCACGGAACAGGTTCCAGTCCGCGTAGGCCCGTCGCAGTACGAGCCGGCCACGCTCGGCCAGCGCCTCCACCAGGGGCTGCGGATCGAAGCGGTAGCCGATGTCGCGTGCACCGATCGCCACGTTCTCATGGTCGACGTACAGCGCGAGACGCTCTTCGGAGAAGTCTGAGGATGCCATCGGGGCACCGTACTGCACCACGCTACGACGGCACGCACCGAACCGGCGCTCAGGGCGTGATCCCCAGCCGTCGTGACACCTGTGCGGCGACCTCGGCGTCGTCGCCGTCGTGGTGCACCACCTGCATCCCCAGCTCGCGGGCTACCTCGACGTTGCGTGGGAGGTCGTCGACGAACAGGATCTCCTCGGGGGCGAGCTCCATCCGCTCGACGGTGAGTTCGTAGATCCGCCGTTCGGGCTTGCGCATCCCGACGTCGCCGGAGATCACCAGCACGTCGAAGACCTCCTCGAGCCGGTCGAACGGGTACAGCGAGTTCCCCCACGAGTTCGACAGCAACCCGGTGCCGCGGCCGGAGGACCGCACGGCGGCGGCGACCTCCCACAGCTGTCCCCTGGGAACCGCACGCGAGAACAGCCCTTCGACGAGCGGTACCTCGGGGACGTCGTGGCCGTCGTCGATGAGGAGGCGGCGCAGCAGGGTGTCGAACTCGGCGACCTCGATCTCGCCGCGTTCGAGGGCCCCGATCGGTCCACCACCGGGGATCCGCGAGGCCTCCACGAGGAGGGAGACGCACCGGCCCGAGGTGACCCCGATCTCCGCCTCGAAGGCGTTGAACGACTCCCGCAGCGGGCCGGTGAGCACCCCGCCGTAGTCGAGGACCAGCGCACGCGGGGTGGTCATCGACCAGCTTCCTTCGCCACCTCGTGGGCGACCTCCGCCAACTGCGGGACGATCTCGCCGAACCGCCGCGTCTCCTCCTCGGAGGCGTCGCCGTACGCCCCGGAGCGGTAGCGGGTGTACACGCCTTCGAGGATGCAGGCCAGCTTCCAGTACCCGAACGCGGTGTAGAAGTCGATCTCGGTGAGGTCACGCCCGGATCCGGCGGCGTAGCGTTCGATCACCTCGGACCGGGACCGGAACCCCTCGACGACGGTCGGCGGGTCTTCGAGGGGGAAGATGGTGTCACCCGCCTCGGTCCAGTACACCAGCAGGACGCCGACGTCGGCCAGCGGATCCCCGAGCGTGGCGATCTCCCAGTCCAACACCGCCCGCACCGCCCCGTCGGCGGGGTCGACGATGACGTTGTCGAGGCGGTAGTCGCCGTGCACCACGGTCGAGGCACCCTGCTGGGCCGGGACGTCGGCGGCGAGGCGGTCGTGCACCTCGGCGAGGAGGGGGAGCTCACGGGTCCCGCCCTGCTCGAGCTGCCCGCGCCAGCGACGCAGCTGCCGTTCGACGTACCCCTCCTTCCGTGACAGGTCACCGAGTCCGACGGCGTCGACGTCGACGTCGTGCAGCCGGACCAGGACGTCGACGAGGTCGTCCGAGGCCGCCGCCCGCACCGCCGGTGACAGCACCTCACGCGCC
>SLDB01000001.1 GCA_007125475.1 Nitriliruptoraceae bacterium
CCACGAACCGCCTGCAGACGACCGCGTTTCGCTGCGCTTCGCAGCGCCGCCTGCGAGATCCGGTCGTCGCGGAGCGCCGCCAGTGGCACCAACCGCGCGGGCCCGGCTACCGCCGGCACGACGAACTTGTAGAGGTTGTCGAGGACCGCACGAGCGATCAACTCACCGAGCTCACCGTTCTCACCGACGTCGGCGCGACGCAACGCGCGCAGGTACCGGGGTCGATCTGCCTTGTAGATGATCGCAGGCGGGTAACCGAGACGGACGAGCGCAAGGTTCAGCACGAGCCGGCCTGTACGTCCGTTGCCGTCCAAGAACGGATGGATCCGCCCGAACCGGGCATGGAGCTCTGCCAACCGTTCCGGAAGGGCCGGCCGATCTTCCAGGCCGGTCGCGCCGAGTGCACGGACATCCTCGATCCAGCCGTGCATCTCCGCTGGCACCTGCGGCCACGTCACTGGCGCCATGCCGACGGGGAACGGATGGATCTCGTGCTCACGAAAGTGGCCTGGCCCTCCACGAGGGGTCGCGTCCGAGTGCGGCGCAACGTCCCACACCGGCGTCATCGCCATCGCATGGATCCGGCGGAGCTCGGCGAGGGTCACGACGCCGTCGCTGTGGCCGCCTGGGTCGATTGCCTGCCGGTACACCCACTCGGCGGCATCGGCGTAGCCCTTGACCTCGTTGTACTCGCGGAGCTCCTTGTTCCCGACTGCTCGACCCTCGGCGAGGAGGAGTTCGACCTGCTTCAGGACCAGGGTGTTTCCCTCGATCGCGGTCGAGTGGTGCGCTTCTTCGTACCAGATGCCCGTCCAGATGCCCTCGGCCTCGAGCGGTGAGGGGAGGCCACCGAGCCGCTCGTGCAACTCCTCAATCTGGGTCGCGAACCTCTCGTATACCTCAGACCGGGGTGGCCGCCCACGCGTTCCCTTCGCCATGAACAGCTCCTCGAGGTCCTGAACAGCGTAGCGAAAGTGCTCGGAACACTTCAGTTGCCACGAGGCGAGCAAAATGTTGGCGTCCGGCACAGGCGGCGCGTGACCCGCCGGACGGTCACCGGCGCAGGCGGTGCTTGACCCGCCGTAGCTGCTCGACCGCCGGCGGCGGCAACGTGGTCACCGCCACCCGACGAAGCCGCAGAAGCAGGCGCCGCGGCACCGAGCCGCGTGGCTTGTCGGTCCGGGTCAGCGGCGCCGTCACCGTGCTGCCAGCCGGCGCCGGCCCGCCCACGGCCGGATCGTCACCCGCAGCCGGCTCACCACCCACGGCCGGCTCACCACTCGCAGCCGGATCGCCACCCGGGTCATCGGGCGTGCCGGTCGCCACCGGGGGAATACGCGGCCGGACCCGGCGGCGAGCGATCCCCTCCAGCTCGGCGACCGGCGCCCAGACCAGCCCCAGCGCCGTCCCGGAGAGCCAGCGTTCACCGAACAGCTCCCCGGCACACGCCAGCACCTCGACGTCGGTGCCATCAGCGCCGTCAGCACCGCCGTGGTGCTCGCGCCCGGTGTCCGAATCGGCGTCGGTGCCACCAGCGCCGCCAGCACCGCCGGCCTCCCCGACCGGCGCCGCCCACCGGCCACCTCCGACCACCCGGCGTGCCCGCGACACCGCCCGGGTGGTCACCGCCAGCGCCGAGCGCGATGACGGCGGCTCGTCGGGCAGGGTGAGCCGCAGCACCCCGATCGCGTCCCGCGGGTTCGACAGCTGCCAGACGACCGCATCGAGGCTGTCGGGTGCCAGGCTGGCACCGGCCGGCAGGGTGAGGCGGTAGGGCACCCGGGCGTGGACGCCCCGGTCGTCGAACACCACCCGCGGGTCACCTGCCCACTCCCACCCGATCCGCACGCGCCGGGGGTGGTCGTCGTCGACGCGCAGCAGCACCTCGAGGTCAGGCAGCTCGCTGGCCAACACCGACTCGACGGTGGCGGTGATCGTCGGGTGCTCCGCGTCACCGGCCAGCACCTCGACGACGACGCGCGGCACCTCAAAACCCCGACCGCGGGCGAGACGTCGGAACTGCGGGTGCGGCACCAGCTGGGAGATCCGCGCCCGCTGGTCGGCCAACGACTCGCGCTCGTGGTCCTCCAGGCCCTGGCTGTCGCCCTGGTGCCAGCACGCCGCCGCCCGTTCGGGGACCAGCAGCGCCCCGGCGGTGAACAGGCGTTGACCGATCTCGGTGTCCTCCGAGCCCCACTGGGTGAACGAGGCGTCGAAGCCGCCGACCTCGGTGAACACCTCGGTACGCATCGCGAGGTTGCCGCCGGTGACCGCCCGGAACAGGTCGTCGTCGTCGCTGGTGAGCTCGGCCATCCGCGTCATGTGCCGCTCGAGCCACGCCGGTTGCCTGGTGTCGCGGCCGGCGAACAGCCGTGCGAGGGAGCCGGCGCGGGCGGCCTCGGCGACCTCGTCGGGGCCGACGCCGTCGAACTCGATGTGCCGGCGGAAGCCGAGGGTGACCGCGTGGTCGCAGACGTGGTGCCAGCGGGCGTGGGCCTCGAGGTGGGAGGGCTCGGCCACCATGTCGCCGTCGAGGAACACCAGTACCTCGCCGTCGGCGGCCTCGGCACCGAGGTTGCGCACCGCCGCGAGCCGGAAGCCGAGGTCCTCCTGGCGCACCACCGTGACCTCCAGGCCGCGGTGGCGCTCGGCCAGCTCGAGCGGCGGCGTCGAACCGTCGTCGGCGACCACCACCTGCGTCAGGTGGGATGGGTAGGTCTGCTCAGCCAGCGCGGCGAGGGTGACCTCGAGCTCGTCGCGCGCCTGGTAGTAGGGCACGACGACGCTGACGGTGAGGTTGGGCTCCCAGGCCCCGAGCTCGGGGACCTCGAGGTGGTCCCAGCGGTTGCGTGGTGCGAACTGCCCGGCGCGGAGCGCGCCGAGGCGGGGAACCGGGCGCGCCGGCCCGGCCTCACCGGTGGGCACCACGTCGCCACCGGCACCGGAGGGTTCGGCGGTTCGGTCGGCGGCCGGCGTGACCGCCACCGCATCGTCGGTCTCACGCCCGTCCGCGTCACGCCCGTCCGCGTCACGCCCGTCCGCGTCACGCCCGTCCGCGTCACGCCCGCCAGCCTCACGCCCGCCAGCCTCACGCCCGTCCGCGTCCGTCACACCACGCTCCCGTCACCAAAGCGCAGGCTACTTCCCCACCTCCGCCCGCCGAAGGGGCGTCGGCCACTGGGACCTCGGGCCGGCTCACCGACGGGGATA